>JBKJVA010000143.1:0-1795 GCA_046589675.1 Usitatibacteraceae bacterium | reverse complement strand
CTCCCCTGCTTCATGGTGTTGGTGCGCGGCTCCAGGACTGCACATATGCGCTGGTCGCCGACGCGTTTGCGCAGGCCGGCGAGGGTGGCGTGAATTGCCGTCGGATGGTGTGCAAAGTCGTCGTACACGGTGATGCCACCGATCTCGCCCTTGTTCTCCATCCGTCTTGCCACGCCGGTAAAATCGCTCAGCGCGTCGATGGCCATTTTGGTCGGCACTCCCGCATGGCGTGCCGCCGCGATGGCGGCCAGCGCATTCATGGTGTTGTGGTTGCCCATCTGATCCCAATCGACCATGCCTTTGTCGACGCCTTTGAAAATCACATTGAACTGTGTGTCCCGCTCGGCGCGCCGGAAGTCCCATAACATGCCCGGGCCAAATTCCGCCACGATGCTCCAGCAACACATTAACAGCGTATGTTTCAAATATTCATCACGGCCATTGCTGACGACAAGCCCGTTGGCGGGAATCGTGCGAACCAGGTGATGGAACTGGGTTTGAATCGCCTCCACATTGGGGAAAATATCGGCGTGGTCGTATTCGAGATTGTTAAGTATTGCCGTGCGGGTGCGGTAGTGAACAAACTTTGAGCGTTTGTCGAAGAAGGCGGTGTCGTACTCATCGGCCTCAATGACGAAAAACGGCGAATCACCTTTGGGTGAGCGCGCCGATATGCCGAAATTCTTTGGCACCCCGCCAATCAGAAAACCGGGCGAGAGCCCTGCATGTTCGAGTATCCACGCCAGCATCGCGCTGGTGCTGGTCTTGCCATGGGTGCCAGTGACCGCCAGTACCCATTTGCCCTGCAGCACATTGTCGCCAAGCCATTGTGGGCCGGAAATGAATGGCAGGCCACGATTCAATATTTCCTCGACTACCGGCATGCCGCGGGTCATGACGTTGCCGATCACGTACAGATCGGCCTCGAAGGCGTCAAGTTGTTCGGCATCGAAACCTGTATGCAGGTGAATGCCCGCCGCTTCCAATTGCGTGGACATGGGTGGATAAACGTTTTTGTCGCAACCGGTAACGGTATGCCCCGCTTCCCGCGCAAGCACGGCGACGCCGCCCATGAAGGTGCCGCAAATTCCGAGTATGTGGATGTGCATTTTCTGTGATTGACCTTCGGGCCGCGGACTTTTATGCCATGCTTTCATGACGAAATTTTAGCATCTGCCGATTGCACCACCTATGGCCACCACTGTCACAAGAATATGGATATGGGCGTAAACTTGAACGCTCTTGAAACGCCTCAACCCACTCCGCATCTAACTATTTTCGCTCACTGCCTATTCGCCATGGTCCCACACCTCACTACTTCGCTCACCGGGCCGCTTCTGGACCTGGAAAAGAAAATTCTCGATGCCCGTCCAAGTATCGAACGCTGGTTTCGCACCCGATGGATGACCGAGCGCCCACCGTTTTATACCTCGGTTGATTTGCGCAACTCCGGTTTCAAGTTGGCCCCCGTTGATACTAATTTATTTCCGGGCGGCTTCAACAATTTGAATCCTGAATTCATGCCGTTGTGCATACAGGCCGCGATGTCTGCCGTACAGCGGGTGTGTCCAGACAAACAGCGCTTCGTGCTTATTCCCGAAAATCATACGCGTAACCTGTTTTACCTGAGTAATGTGGCGGCAATCCAGAGGATATTGACGGGTGCCGGATTGGAGGTGCGGATTGGTTCGCTGTTACCGGAAATTACCGCGCCGACGGTGCTGGATTTGCCGAATGGCGAAAAGCTCACGCTTGAACCGATCACGCGCGTTGGCAACAAGCTGATGATCGATGG
>JBKJVA010000270.1:0-3236 GCA_046589675.1 Usitatibacteraceae bacterium | reverse complement strand
GGATTTATTTGACAATGCGCATCCCAATTACGCCGGTGACGTCGGCATTGGCATTAATCCTGCGCTTGCCGCGCGCATCAAGGCAGCCGATTTGGTTGTCGCGCTTGGTCCAAGGCTCGGTGAAATGACCACTAGTGGTTACACCCTGATTGATCCGCTCAACCCATCTCCGTCGACGCAAATGTTGGTGCACATCCACGCTGGTGCGGAAGAGTTGGGCCGCGTCTATCAGGCCGACCTCATGATCAATGCCACCATGGCCGCGATGGCGCGTGCGCTTGCTGCAATGCCGCGCGTGACACCGGCGGGCGTGGCAGCCAACGTTGCGGCAGCTAACGCCGACTATCGAGCCTGGCAGGCACAGAAGGTTATCCCCGGTGCTGTGCAGATGTGGGACGTGATGCAGCATCTCGAAAGCGTGTTGCCACCCGACGCCATCGTCACCAATGGCGCCGGCAACTACGCAACCTGGGTGCACCGTTTTCATCGCTATCGTGGCTTTCGCACCCAGCTTGCACCTACCTCTGGCGCGATGGGCTACGGCGTGCCGGCGGCAGTGGCGGCAAAGGCCGTGCATCCGCATCGCGTGGTGGTTGCGTTTGCCGGTGATGGATGTTTTTTGATGACCGGGCAGGAACTGGCCACCGCTGTGCAATATCAACTCAACGTGATTTTTATCGTAGTGAACAACAATATGTACGGCACCATCCGCATGCATCAGGAACGTCAATTTCCTGGCCACGTGTACGGTACGGCGTTGATCAACCCTAATTTCGCGGCGTATGCGAGGGCATTCGGCGCGACTGGCGAAGTGGTGCTGAACACGGCAGAATTTGCGCCTGCGTTTGAGCGCGCGATGAAGGCGGGAAAACCGGCGCTGATCGAGATTCGAATCGATCCGGAAGCGATCTCGCCGAATACGACGTTACAGGCGATTCGGGCGGCGGCGGAGAAGGCGTAAAAAGTGAAAAACTAGCACTGTATCCTCTTCCCAGATGCAAGCCGATCCAGAAAAAATCAGAGGAAAATCATGACCGACAACATTGGCAACGATGTGCCGCCTCCGCTCCCCGCGCCCAACCCGGACCCGGACAGCACCAAGCCCCCGGCACTGGGGCCCAAAAAAGACCTTGAAATCACCCACATCATTTATGGCTTGATGGCATCCGGTTATGTCACAGGCGGATTGGGCAGCATCGCGGCAATCATCCTCAATTACATCAAGCTGGACGAGGTCAAAGGCACGCCACTCGAGGGCCATTTTCGCTGGCAGATGCGCACCTTCTGGTGGGGAATGCTCTGGGCCGTGCTGAGTTTGCTGCTGATGTTTGCATTGATCGGCTTCGTCACGATCTTTATCGTTGTCATCTGGCACATCTACCGGATTGCCAAGGGCTGGATTCGGCTTAATGATGGCAAGACGATGGACATTTGATTCGCAGAATATTGCGATGCGCAACGCGGCAATCAGTTCGCGAGTCTGCTTTTACCGGGACCCGTCAAGTTTGTGAACGAACTCTATATTCGGTGCGGCTTTCCAAGCAATAATGCTTGAAAATGCCCGCCAAATAAGGCGTTTACATATCTTGTCCTACAAATAGAAGGGGGCCGCACTCCTGCGGCCCCCGGTACTACTCACTCACTTCTAGGAAACAACTGCATTCGTATGGAGCGAGTGGTTTCTATAAAGTTCCAAAAAAATTAATTGTCCTACGCAGGGCAACATTTATTGCAGGCAGATTATTTCGCTGCGATGGCCAGTTCGACCGCTTTCGCATAGTTAGCTTTCACTTTCTGCGCCCACTCTTCTTCGACCTTGGTTTTTTGCAACGTGGCCGCCGCGTCTTTTTTGTCAGCCTTGAAGAGCGCGAGCAAGGCCTTGTCTTTCGTCTGCGCATCCGATAGCGGCGAAGTAAACGTCAGCTTGCGGGCTTCGTCCAATTGCGCATTGGCTTTGCCACCGAGCCGCTTGTCTGCTTCGTGAATCGCTTTCGTTGCAGCGGCCAGCTCTTTGTGGCGAAAAGTGATGATTTGGTCAAACATCGAAGAGACCACATAGTAGCGAGATTCCGATAACTCCGAATCGAAATTCACCTTTGCCTTGATGGTGCCGGCGAAGGGATTGGGGTAACCGGCAGGTGCCTTGGCATACATTGAGGGCAGCACTGGCAGGCGACTTATTTTTTTGTCGAGCAACAAGGCCTGGCCTTCATCCGACAGCGTGAACTGGATAAAGCGTTTACCGGCCTCGGCATTTTTGGCCCCACTGATGAGTGCGATATTGGCAGGAACGATGGCGGTGACGCTGGGGTAAACGAATTCGACGGGAAAACCGGAATTTTTCGGTGCCAAACCGAAGAAATCAACCACCAGACCCACCCCAAACTGTCCGTTGGAGACGCCGTCAGGCACACCAAAACTGCGTTCAGTGATGGCGGCGCAATTGCCCGCGATGCGTAACACCTGGTTCCAGCCTTTGTCCCAGCCTTCGCCCTGCAAAATGGTTTCCAGTGTCAGATGGGTGGTGCCAGAGCGCGATGGTGACGAAATCGCGACGTGGCCGAAATAAACGGGTGCCATCAGGTCGGCCCACTCTTTTGGATCGGGTAGCCTGTTGGCTTTGGTGTAGCGCGTGTTCCACATGATGCCGTAGCCGGCGAGCGCCTGTCCCTTGTACAAGCCCTCAGGGTCGTTAATCGGGTAGCTGCCGACTTTGGCGGGGATATTCGGGTTACCGCTATCCACCTTTTGCAACAACTTGCCTGAGGCAAGCACTTCAAACGCATCCGGTGCAGACGCCCAAAACACTTCCGGACGGCTTCCCGCTGTCTGTTCGCGCACATAGGCGATGCCAGCGGAAGTATTTTTGTTGAGAATTTCAACTTTATCGCCCGGATATTTGACTTCATAGGCTTTTTTGTAAGCCTCGGTGAGTTCTTTGGGAAAGGAGGTAATGACACTGATGGTATCGGCAAAGACCTGGCTGGCGAACAACGCGATGAAGGCGACCAGCGTTGCGGCGACGGGTTTTCGGTGGGCCATTTCAATCTCTCCTTATAAAGTTTTTTCACTCGAACTGATTTTAGCACTTGAAAAGCGGGCAACTTACCCGCATTTGCGATGCAAACTTGTCTTACAAATTGATTCACAATGGAGTTCTAAATGACCACTGCCACCGAACAAAAGCAAACCCTGTCGTTTCAGACCGAAGTCAAACAGCTTTTGCAGTTGATGAT
>JBKJVA010000133.1:0-7112 GCA_046589675.1 Usitatibacteraceae bacterium | reverse complement strand
CGGCTATGTCCTGCTGCGGCGATTCCTGAGCGGCTTCGACGCGGCCGCCATCGCAGCCACCTATGGATCGGTCAGCGCAGTCACATTCATCACTGCCACGCAGTACCTCGAAAGTCGCGGTCTGCCTTACGGCGGGCACATGGCAGCGGCCATGGCCCTGATGGAATCGCCCGCGATCATCATGGCGGTTCTGCTCGCCAATTTGGTGCGGCAGCGCGAGACGGCTGATGCAGCGAGAGCAGCCGGCGGCATTTTGGTCATGCCCAACAGCGCGATGCATCGCGTGTCTATCGGCCGCATCCTGCACGAGTCTTTCACCGACGGTGCGCAGCTCCTCCTACTTGGGGCGATGGCCATCGGTATCGTGACCGGCGAGGCGGGCCAAACGGCAATGCAACCCTTTACGGGTGACCTTTTCAAAGGGATGCTGTCGTTTTTCCTGCTCGACATGGGCTTGCTGGCAGCGCGGAATATGGGCGAACTCAAGGGCAAGTCGCCATGGCTGCTTGCTTACGCCATCGTCGCGCCGCTCGCTCACGCGAGCCTCGCTTTTGTCCTGAGTTTGACCCTGGGGATATCGCCGGGCAACGGCGCGCTGCTGATGGTGCTTGCAGCCAGCGCGTCGTACATCGCCGTCCCCGCTGTCATTCGCCACGCTATCCCGGAGGCAAATCCGTCGCTGTACTTCGGCATGTCGCTCGGCTTGACGTTTCCTTTCAACATACTGGTCGGTATTCCGCTATACGTTTTTGCGGCCCACCGGTATTTGCCTTGAGCGACTGAGCGCAGCGTTACCCCGCGATCGTAGGACGCACTCAACTTCGACTTGGTGTTAGCGCCGATCTTTTACCGCCTCTCCCGGCGAAGGTGGAGAATGCCCGCATCGAGAGATGCGAAAAGCAGATCACGCGTAAAGTTGCTCCGGTGAAGCCGATGCAGCTGGGAAAATAAAGTGGTTGGCAATCTCTAGCATTGGTGCGGCTTTCCGACAATAATAGCTCGAAGAACCGCTCCAGTGGACGACTTTCAACTTCCTGGTGGCGCAGTACCCAGTGTGAAAGTTTGCGTCTATCATGTGCGTTATTCTGTACGTTTTAATTTCAGGAGATTCTCATGGCGTTCTCTGCAAGTGATGTCATTTCGCTCTCGCAAGCCCGCGCGACACTCTCTGAATTGGCCGAACAGGTGAAGGCTGGTGCGGAAAAAGTGATTACCAAAAATGGCGAAGGCTATGTTGCACTGATTGACGCGAAACGGCTGGACTACTACCACCAGTTGGAGCGTGAACGCATTCATCTATTGCTGATTGACGAAGCGGGCAAGGGTCTCGAGGACGTTGCGGCCGGTCGCGTAAAAGACGCGCGAACAGCCCTGCAAGCCATCATGCGCCGCCGCGCTGCCAAGGCACGCACCTGATACGGCGGGTTATCGTGGCAACTGGTCAGCGCATTAAGCTTGCGGTGAAGATCACCGCGAACTTCAAGCGCAATCTTGACGAAATCGAAAAGTTTTTGATCGATGCCGATGCCACACAATCCTTCGAGGCCCTGATCGATGAGTTGACCAGCACCGTCATTCCCAACATGGAGCGCTTCCCAAAAATGGGGCGCAATTTCATGGATCGCCCGGCGCGCTCGATTGAGGCCAGCAATGGACTCGACAGGCTGCGCAAAAAATTAGGCGGCGGTGAGTTGCGCGAGTATGTCTTGAATGACTTTCTGCTGCTCTATGCGCAATATGGGCAGACGGTCTACCTGCTGTCGATCAAGCACCATCGGCAGCTTTCGTTTGATTTTGCGCATTTGTGGGTCGCGGGGCAGGCTCATTGGGGTAGTAAGCTTGAGGATAAGTGAGGCAGTAAATGACTCAACTCATGATCGACTGCCCGGATGGCAAAACGGAAATCAAGATGACTGAAGGCCAAAATCTCTTGTCGGGACCGGGTAATCCGACTGAACATCACTTTGCCGATGCCGGCAAAGTGATTGATCGCAGCACGCGTAAGGTCGCCAACAGACCCGTGAGCAAATGATGTTTATCACTGATTGGAAGTCGCAATGAAAATCAAGAGCATCTTGGTTCAGGGCACAGAAATCACCATTGCCAGTCGGCATGAGCAGGATTACATTTCGCTCACTGACATGGTAAGAAACTTCAACGGCGGTAGTGCATTAATCGAGCAGTGGCTTAAAAACAAGGATACGGTGCTGTTTCTTGGAGTGTGGGAGCGGCTCAATAATCCAGTTTTTAATTCCCTCGAATTCGAGGGAATTAAAAATGAAGCGGGACGTAACAGCTTCTTCCTATCAGCCAAAAAATGGATTGAAGCCACGTGCGCTATTGGCTTGCACGCTAAAGCTGGCCGCTATGGCGGCACCTTTGCCCATAAGGACATTGCCTTCGAGTTCGGTTCCTGGCTCAGCCCCGAATTCAAGCTCTACCTCATCAAGGAGTTTCAGCGCCTCAAGGATGACGAGGCCCAGTCAAAATCGCTCGAATGGAACTTCCAGCGCACGTTGGCGAAAGTCAACTACAAAATCCACACCGATGCGATCAAGGAACGTTTGATCCCGCCACGGCTGACGAAGATGCAAACGATTGTGGTGTACGCCAGCGAAGCTGATCTGTTGAATGTGGCGTTGTTCGGTTGTACTGCGGCGAAATGGCGGCAAGCCAATGCCGATCAGATTGGCAACATGCGCGATGCTGCTACGGTTGAGCAACTTGTGGTGCTGTCCAATCTGGAAAGTATCAACGCGGTGCTCATACACCAAGGGCTTAGCGGTTCGGAGCGCCTAACGCAATTGAACGCCATCGCAATTACGCAGATGCGCTCGTTGGTCGGCATGAGCGCAGTCAAACGGCTGGCGAGAAAAAATACGCTGAAGGAGATCGAATCGTGACCGAACCTACCATCACCTGCCCGCAATGTAAAACGGAAATCAAGCTTACTGAATCGCTAGCGGCGCCGCTGGTTGAGTCCACTCGCAAACAATTCGAGTTGCAGCTTGCCAAGAAAGACAGTGACATTGCTACGCGCGAGCAGGCTATGCGCGAGAAGGAAAAGCAACTGGCCGACGCCAAGAATAAACTCGCTGAGCAGGTAGCTAATCAGGTTGAAGAGCAACTGAAAAAAGATCGCAGCCGGATTGCAGCGGAGGAGGGTAAGAAACCTGTGAAATCGGCGTTTGATTTAACGATTGCTGAAAATACTCAGGAAGGCGATCCTGCCTAAAACCTGTTGGCTAGTTGAATTGAAACTCTATATTTGGAGGGGTGTTTCGGGCGCTTTCGTGCCGGGAGGCTCGCGGGTGCTGGAGTTTGCACCTTTTAGTTAGTGGGTGGAGGCGGAAATCCTTTTTCGGCTTTGCCGAAAAAGCCACCTCGCGCCCTGCATGGCGCTCGGACTCGGCAGGCACAAAACATGCCGCAGGGCATGTTTTGTGTCCGGCCTCATCCCCCGCCCGTGCCGGACGCGGATTCGATTCCCGCCGGCGGAATCAACAAATAAAAACGCCCCACGAGGGGGCGTTTTTATTTGTTGGTGGAGCCGGCGGGAATCGAACCCGCGTCCGCAAGCCCTCTACAGGCCGCTCTACATACTTAGATCCCGGTATTTGATTCTGACCTCTCACACGCCAACGGGCAGGCTTGTGAGGAGCGGGGCACCTTAATTTAACCGCCGGCCAAGTGCCCCGACCGGTAGCGATCCTCGTTAATGACTCTGCTGTGTATTGCTACACCCGGCGTTGAGGCCCACCGGTGCAGAGTCCAGCTGGGTTTAAGCAGCTAGAGCGTAGTTTTCGTCGTTTGCGACTATTGTTTTGCGGTTGTATTTACGAGGTGACCACCCCTCGGTATGCACGGTTCTGCTTTGTAGCCCACGTCGAAACCAGGTCGGCCCCGAATTCGATAAATGGATTCTACGCTCAATATCGGGGTGAAGCGGTGGATTTCAAGTTGGGAAGCCTCAGCGGTGGACGGCGGGACTTTGCGTCAGGCCACAGCAACTACGTGCGCAGGAGATCGAGTGATTTGAACCTGCGATCAAACACGTCGCGCGCACTGCCGCGCCACCATTGTTCGATAATTGTGGTGTAGAGCTCACGATAGTCGATCACAGGTGGCGGGCCGTCGATGGAAAATACATCAACCACGGGCATCGGCTCGCCGAGGAGGCCACCCTTTACTTTTCCGCCCAACACAAAGTGGGTGGATCCCCAGCCGTGATGGGTGCCGTGTTTGTCATTTTCCTTCGGCGAACGACCGAATTCATCATATGTTGCCACCAGCGTGTTTTCCCAATGCCCAAGCTCGCGCATGGCGTTGCGGAACGCAGCGAGACCCTCCGCAAGCCGCGATAGTGTCGGACCGTGATACGTGGGTTGCTCCCAGTGCGTATCAAACGCATGATGTTGATCGTCATCGGTTGCGGTTAACGTGATGTGCACAACGGGGGGTGCCAAACCGGCAGCCACAAGTTCTGCGGTCGCTTTTAAGGCGTCACCAAACTCATTTGCCGGAAATGAGGTTTTCAGCGTCACTCGTTGCGGCTGGACAAAAGACGCCACCAGATTGCGCGCGGGAGTGCTCTCAAGGTGCTGTGTGCCGACAACCTTTTGGCTGATAAGCCACTCCGACGGATGCTGCATGTTGATGACGCGGATCTTGTTGCCGCGAAACGGTCCCATCGGATCAGCTTCACGAATGTCGAGTGCGCCAAACGCCAATGCATCAAGGCGCGATGCATTCTGTTTGCCGATGCCCGCATTTGCGCCTATTGCCCGAGTGACCCAACCATCGTTGTAGTATTGATCTGGGCCCGACGCCGTAAACTGCGTTTCAATATCGCGATAGTGCTGGTTGGTGACGGCTTGCTGGCCAATCCCCTGCAGCAAGGCGATTTCCTTGTTTTCCCACAGTGGCAGGAGGGGTGCTAACGCCGGGTTAAAGCCGTGGGTGTTGGAAAACGGGATGAGCTGGTCGCGGGAAATTGCAATGTTCGGTCGCAGCTTCCGGTAACGCGCATCGTTAAGCGGGACGAACGTGTTGTAGGCATCATTGCCGCCCTTCAAATACACCAATACCAACAATGACGATGGCTGTAGAGGCGCGCCAATGCTTGCTCTCAGGCCATTTGCCCACGGCACAGCGAGGAGCGGTATGGCAGAGGTGCGTAAAAGGAAGTGTCGGCGGTCCATTGGTTTTAGGTTCCCGGCAAGCTTTTCAGGCTGGTTTGCGGCACGCCACAAGGTAATTCACGCTGACATCGTCGCTGAGTGCATAGACCTTACTAAAGGGATTGTAGGTCATGCCGATAAACCCGGCGACGGTGAGGCCAGCATCGCGCGTCATTGCGGCGAGTTCTGCAGGCGTGATGAAGCGACGGTATTCGTGGGTACCTTTGGGCAGTAGATTCAGGACGTACTCGGCACCAATGATCGCTAGCAGAAACGATTTCGGATTGCGATTCAAAGTAGAAAAAAATACCCAACCACCTGGCTTGGTTAATGCAGCGGCGGCACTTACCGTGGAGGTTGGATCGGGTACGTGTTCAAGCATTTCCATGCAGGTGACACAATCGAAGCGACTGGGTTGCTCTTGCGCCATTTGTTCGGCTGCAATCAACCGGTAATCGACTGTCTGGCCGCTCTCAAGCAAATGCAGTTGCGCGACCTTGAGCGGCTTCTCCGATAGGTCGATTCCAGTGACATCGGCACCAAGTGCCGCCATACTTTCGGCGAGAATGCCGCCGCCACAACCGATGTCAATTACCCGTTTTCCCTTTAAGCCAACTTGCTCGTCAATCCAACCGAGCCGAAGTGGGTTGATGTCGTGCAACGGCTTGAATTCGCTATGTGGATCCCACCAGCGCGCAGCAAGCGCACCAAATTTTGCGAGCTCGGTCGGGTCGACGTTGCTACTGGTGTCTGAAGTTGTATTCATGCTTGTTTGCCCGAAAAACGTTTTTGCCAGATCGCCGCCTTGGCTTTCAATTCACTGGTGTCCTGTCGCATAAGAACCCGGTTATCCAACAACAGTTCCCCGTTTACCCATACGTGGGTCACGTTTTCGCGACCTGCGGCATGAAACAAGTGTGACACCGGATCATAGACCGGCTGCGTTTCGATTGATGACAAGTCGATTGCGGTCATATCGGCTGCTTTTCCTGCCACCAGCGAACCGATTTCGTCTTGCCAGCCCAATGCCTTTGCGGCATTGAGCGTTGCCATTTCCAGCTTTTGATGGGCGGGCAGGGCAGCAGCGTCACCGGTTGTGCCCTTTTGCAGCAATGAGGCAAGCCGCGTTTCGCCGAGCATGTCGAGGCGGTTGTTGCTTGCTGCGCCGTCGGTGCCAATACCAACGTTGATGCCCGCTTTCAACATGGCGCTGACAGGCGCAATACCACTCGCGAGTTTTAGATTCGACGCGGGACAATGCGCAACGTGCACACCCATCCTGGCGTACAGTTCTATCTCAAGCGGCGTCAGATGTACGCAATGCACAGCAATGAGGTTAGGCCCAAGTATGCCCAGCCGCTCAAGACGCGCAATCGGGCGACAGCCATATTCTTTTTCACCTTGGGTGATTTCGTCGAGGGTTTCGTGGATGTGCATCATGACCGGGTAATCTGCTTCGGCGGCAATGGTAAAGATGCGCGCAAAGGTTTTGTCACTGACGGTATAGGGCGCATGGGGAGCTAACATCAGTTTCAAGTGCGAATCATTGGCAAACTCGTCGCGAGGTGCCAGGCACTTCTCGATATAGGCTTCCGCATCGGCCGCGTATGGCGTGGGGAATTCCAGGATTGCGCCGCCCAACGCCGCGCGCATTCCAGACTTCAACACGGCTCGGGCAGCAACATCGTGATAGAAATACATATCCGCAAAACAGGTGGTGCCGGAACGGATCATCTCAGCCGCCGCCAATTCCGTGCCGTCAAATACGTACGCTTCGGAAAGATGCTTTACCTCATTCGGCCAGATGTGGTCGCTGAGCCACGTCATCAACGGTGTGTCATCGGCAAGTCCGCGCATCAGCGTCATGGCGGCATGGGTATGCAGATTGATGAGTCCAGGGATGAGCACGTGCTCCGCTAAGACCACTTCGGG
>JBKJVA010000284.1:0-3308 GCA_046589675.1 Usitatibacteraceae bacterium | reverse complement strand
GCCATTTCCCGCGGCGTGCCAATCAGCGTTGCAGTAAACAAAGCCGAGGGCATGAACGAGGACGTGGTCGTGGCTGAATTCCACGAGTTGGGATTGAATAATCCGATTGCGATCTCGGCGGCTCACGGTGAAGGCGTGCGGCAAATGATCGAGGACGTGCTGGCGCCGTTTCCCGATGCTGCCGACGAACCTGACCCGGATCACCCAAAAATCGCCATTGTCGGACGCCCTAATGTTGGAAAATCGACATTGGTGAACCGCCTGCTGGGCGAGGACCGGGTGATCGCTTTTGACGAGCCTGGCACCACACGAGACTCGATATATATTCCACTGCTGCGCAACGGCAAGCAATACACCATTATCGATACCGCTGGTATCCGGAAACGCGGCAAAGTATTTGAAGCCGTCGAGAAATTCTCCGTCGTGAAGACGCTGCAGGCGATTGAAGACGCCAACGTCGTGCTATTGCTCATGGATGCGCGGCAGGAAATTTCAGAGCAGGATGCGCATATTGCGGGTTTCATTCTTGAATCCGGCAGGGCGCTGGTGGTCGGCATCAACAAATGGGACAACCTGGACAGCTATACGCGTGAACGCACCAAAATCGAGTACGACAGGAAGCTGCATTTTTTGAATTTTGCAAATTTCCATACTATTTCCGCCAAGGATGGCATGGGCGTCATGCCGCTATTTGCGTCGATCGACGAGGCTTTTGCGGCTGCGATGTCCAAGTTGTCGACGCCGAAACTCACTCGAGCATTAATTGCCGCCGTGGCCGCGCACCAGCCGCCCATGAATGGCCTGCACCGTCCCAAATTGCGCTACGCACACCAGGGTGGACACAACCCACCGGTGGTGGTGGTGCATGGTTCCGGTCTCGCCAATTTGGCTGATAGCTACAAGCGGTATCTGGAAAATGCCTTCCGCGACGCGTTCAAGCTGAAGGGCACGCCATTACGGGTTGATTTGAAACAGGCTACCAATCCGTATGCCCATAAAAAGCCGCAGGAAATCACCGCGAGCCAGGAACGACAACGCCGCCGCGGTAGAATCCGTTCGAAGAAGATGTACAGCTAGTGAGCATGTCAGAACACGTGACGCTGACCTCAACGTTATCCATGATCCGGATGTTGAGTGTGCCGGATAGTTCGTTAAGGGTCGGCGGGAACTAGGCCCGAAAATTGCTGTCTGTAAGTGCGTAAATAGGCGCTAGCTGTGCAGACTTTGCACGTTTAGGTTAGAGTTTAAACTCACAGGCAAAATCGCGCGGTTTGGTGAATTAGCGCGATCAGCTTGCGATATTACAAATGATCCGGGTAAAGGTTGGCCCGGTTTGGGCCAGCGACCTGCAAACAGAAATTTAGAAATCGGAGAACAAGAGCATGAGTGCAAAAGGGCAACTATTACAAGACCCGTTCCTTAATATATTGCGCAAGGAACATGTCCCTGTTTCAATATATCTCGTCAACGGCATCAAACTCCAGGGTCAGATCGAATCATTCGATCAATATGTGGTGCTGCTGAAAAATACCGTCACACAAATGGTTTACAAACACGCTATTTCCACCGTCGTGCCCGCGCGCGCAGTGACGGTTCCTTTTGAAGCGCCCAGCGAAGGCTGATTGCGCGCAGCAACGATCTGCGTGTCCCTTCCGGGGCACGTGCCGGTTTGATTTTTTCAAAGCTGCCCCCATGTTCATTCCATCGGGGCGGCAACCCTGCGCCCTGCAATGACTTTCGCACAATGAATCCAGACCCTACTGAAAAATCGACTTCGTCCAGGTCGCCTGGCTGTACGCAGGCGATCGTTGTCGGCATCGATTTTCACGATGCGCTGTTCGAAGACCGGTTGGCCGAAGCAGTGGAACTCGTCACCAGTGCGGGCGCAGTAGTCGCGGAGACGGTTAGTGGCAAACGCGTCAAACCCGACGCCGCTATTTTTGCCGGTAGCGGGAAGATTGAGGAAATTGCTGCCTGCGTGGCGCAACACGATGCAAATCTGGTCGTTTTTAACCACCAGCTCTCGCCGATCCAGATTCGTAACATCGAGAAAATTGTCGGTGTACGCGTGATTGATCGCACCGACCTGATCCTCGATATCTTTGCGCAGCGCGCGCGCAGTGCCGAGGGCAAGCTGCAAGTCGAGCTGGCGCAAATGCAACACCTGATGACGCGACTGGTGCGCGGCTGGACCCACCTCGAGCGTCAGCGTGGTGGCATTGGTGTGCGTGGCGGGCCTGGTGAATCGCAGCTCGAAATGGACCGGCGGCTTATCGGCGACCGGATAAAACGACTCAAAGAAAAACTGCAAAAACTTGGGCGCCAGCGTTCCACGCAGCGCGCAGGCCGAAAACGCGCAGGTGTATTTAATGTCTCGATCGTTGGCTATACCAACGCCGGCAAGTCAACACTGTTTAATCGCATGACACGCTCCTCGTCCTATGTCGCAGACAAATTGTTCGCGACTCTCGATACGACCACCCGTAAACTCTATATCGAACCGGGCATTCACGTGACCATGTCCGACACGGTGGGATTCATCCGCGATTTGCCACACGGGCTGGTCGCCGCTTTCCACGCCACTTTGACCGAGGCGATGGAAGCCGATCTGCTGATGCATGTGGTGGATGCGGCAAATCCGATGCGCGATCAGCAGATTACAGACGTCAATCTGGTACTTGCCGAGATCGGTGCCGACTGCATTCCACAGGTCATCGTGCACAACAAGATTGACCAGCTGGAAGCTGCTCCGCGCGGGGCGATCCTACGGGACGAAAGTGGTAAAATTCGTGAGTGTCGCGTCAGTGCGCTCCAGGGTATCGGCATCGCGCATGTGCGCGAGACGATCAAGGAGTACGGCTTGGACGATCAGGCGAACAGGACATACGCGAGTGGTTCTCGCGAAATCCGCGTCCTCCAGGACGAAATAACAAAAAATAGTGCGCCAGAAAACTTGATCCTGGCGTAATAAAGCCGCACCTTAACCTTATCCGGAGCAGATTGCATGCGATTTTTGGGCAGAACAGTTTTCATAGCGCCGCTGGCGGGTGCCGCCGCGCTTTTGGCATATCCGGTATACAGGTTGCGTTACTGGATGGACAGGAAGACGGAAAATCGCTCTCACTTCAATGCTGTGCCGCTTGGCATTGCGCGGGGCAATTCGGAAATGTCGATGAACGACCCACAGTGGGGAAAGCGCGGTGGCAAGAATGATGGACCGCCCGACCTCGATGAGATCCTGCGGAAATTCAACCAGAAGCTGAGTGGAATTTTTGGCAAAAAAGGTGGTAACGCAGGCGGCGATGGTG
>JBKJVA010000328.1:0-11726 GCA_046589675.1 Usitatibacteraceae bacterium | reverse complement strand
ACCTGGCCGTCGCGGTGGCGTCGGGATTCATCGACGAGACCTTGCGCGCGAAGGCGTACGAGGCCGGGGTGCGGGAACTGATCTTCAAGGCCAACGCGGTGGAGGAGCTGAGCGAGGTGTTTGCGCGGCTGGCGCAGGCTGTGCAGCGAAAGAAGTAGCTGAGCGCCTCACGTCGTCAAGCCTTCGTAGCCCGGAACAAGCGCAGCGTATTCGGGGACGATCCCACCACGGCTTCGCAGATTCCATGGGGACTTCTAATTCCATTTTTATTTCATTAGGGCATTAATTTACTGGGCCTGAAAAAATTCGTCATTCCCGCCGCTTACGGATCGGTGCGGTCCACACTGATCAATCCCTGACGCACGGCATACAGCACCAATCCGGCGATATCGTGTATGCCCAAGCGGTCCATCAGTGCCGAGCGATGCGTTTCGACGGTTTTTACACTGACGTTAAGCTGAAAGGCAATTTCTTTGGTGCTTTTTCCTTCGGCGATGAGCTGCAGGATTTCGCGCTGGCGCGCCGTCAGCAAATCCATCGACGATTCATTCTGAGCCGGTGGGCCGTGGAGGAATCCGGAGACGATATGCTTGGACACGCGCGGCGAGAGATAGATTTCGCCGCCCAAGACGGCAGTGATCGCCATCTTCAATTCCAGCGGTGCGGAGTCCTTGACCAGATAGCCGGCAGCACCCGCCTTGATCGCGCGCCGCACAAAATCTTCCGTTGTGTGCATTGACAGAATCAGCACACGCGTGGACGGCATGACCGCCATGATCTGTGCGGTCGCCTCAATACCATTGAGATCTTTCATGGAGATATCCATGATCACCAATTCGGGCTTGTGCTGGATCGTGAGCGCGACCGCATCACGCCCGTTGCTGGCTTCCGCGATAATCTGGGTGTTTCCCAGCTCCTCCACGAGCGAGCGAATGCCCGCCATCACCAGCGCATGATCATCGGCAAGCAAGACGCGAATCAGGCTCATGGCGTACCCGCTGCGCGGAGGTCGGCGCTACTGCCGGTGATCGGCGTGCCTGGGTTTGAGATGGCAAATACCGCCTCAACCGCCGTGCCAGCACCGGTGACGGTGCGAACTTGTAGTCGGCCACCGGCAAGTTGTGCGCGTTCTTCCATGCTGATCAATCCCATACTGCCAGACTTGAGGGCTTTTTTGCGGGCCGTTTCCATATCGAATCCTACTCCATCATCGCTTATCACCAATCTGAGAAGACGATCACTCAGCTCGATTCGAATGCGAATGTGTTTGGCTGTCGCGTGGCGGGTGGCATTGTTTAACGCCTCCTGCGCGATCCGGTAACAAACGCTTTCAAGTACAGCAGGTAACCGCCCGGCGAGTCCCGAAAATTGGCAATCAATATCAACCCCGGTCGCGCGGCGTTGGTGATCGCTCAGCCAGTTTAATGCATCTTCGAGACCAAGTTGATCGAGTTGCGGCGGGCGCAATTGCAGGGAAAGGTCGCGCAGCTTGTCGAGAGTAATGTCAGCAATGCTCAGACATTCGGCAAGGATTATCTGGTGATCGTCATTAGTGCCATCGCTGGTACGTTGGGCGACCCGGTGCAAGCCGATTTTAAGAGCAGTCATCGATTGGCCGATGTCGTCGTGCAATTCGCGCGAAACGCTACGTCTCTCCTCTTCCTGAATGCTGAGAACGCGTTTTGACAAAACCTGCAGGCGCTTATTGGCCTCGCCCAGCGCATGATGTGCCAACATTCGGTCGGTGATATCTTCATGCGAAATCACCGCGCCATCGATGCTGTCTGCCAGTGGCATGGTGCGTGCGACGAACCAGCGGGTCCCTTCAGACACCGCAATTTCGTATTCCACCGATACGAAGTTGGTCTCGCGATTGATCACGGAACGAACGCCGTTCAGGGCTCGTTCAGCCCGACTGTCTCCGCCATCGGTCGCCATCTGCAAAAGTTCAAGATAATTGGTGCCCACAGCGGCGCGCTGTTTATACAAACGGCCAAGGACGTCGCCCAAATCCTCCCAGGCTTTGTTGGTAGCAACAATGATTCCCTGACCATCCAGCACGGCGATACACGTGCTCAGTGAATTCAGGATGCCGCGTTTCATTGCTTCACTGGTGTGTAGTGCCTTTTCGGCGATTGCCTTTTGCTGGCGGGAAATACGGCGTTCAACTGCGGCTTCGATTGCGTTCGCTAGCCGGCCCAGGCGACTCTTCAAAAGATAATCGCTGGCCCCGTTGTGCATTGCAGTCACCGCGGCGTCCTCGCCGATGTGATGGGACACTACGATAAAGGGGATATCAAGCTGCCTCTGATTGAGAATTTGCAACGCCCTATCTGTGCTAAAGCGTGGCAATTGGTAATCGCACAGGATGACGTCTGGTAACGTCGCGGCTAGCGCAGCATCATATTCGGTTTCTGTCTCAACCCGAATGGACGTGAATTGGAATGTCGCATCGCGCAACGCGTACAGCATAAGCTCAGCGTCATCGGCTGAATCCTCGACAATTAGCAGGTGGTAACTGACGGTCATGATATTGCGGTGTTCGCGGCAGGGCTGCCAGGTGCGCGCGTAGCACCAGGAATATGGCAACCGACGGGCCGCACATGATGGGCAAGAACCAGCGCATTGACAAGCAATGTGGAGATTCGCAGTGGACGCTGCCCGTTCATGGGTTGCATAAGCATTGCCGACGTCTCAACCAATAGTAGCGGAGATTATGCGCTGTTGCGGTCACATCGAGATTTGTGGATTCCCTGAGAAGCCGATGCGATAAACCTAATAAAGGGTGTGCCGTCCCATATCCGCAGCCAAACCTGTCTACCGTCTGTGCCAATAGGTGCCTCGATAACGAACGGCCGCTAACCGGGCCTTTTTATCGCCGTCATCCGCCGCAATATTTGCGCGACCGCATCGCGCTCCATGTCCTGGTACAGCAGCGCTTCTTCCTGCTGCTTGGCAATAATGCGCGAATCGTCATAGCTGAGGATGCGTGCGAGTTGAATCTCGCTGGTGGGGATGAATACAGCGCCTTTGGCGTCGACCAACTGGTAGCTCACGCGTAGCTTAAGCTCATATTCGCGTACCCGGCCCGCACCCGATAGCGAAAGGATTTGACGGTCGCGCCTATCCTCGAGGATATTCAACTGTGCATCCGCGCCAGTTGCAGTCTGCATTACCCTGGTGGGGATGTTGGTCAGTTCGCGTTTGAGTTCAGCAGCGACTACCGATCCACCAGGAGTAGAAACGAACACACTCGAAAAAGGCAGGGTGTATTGACCACGCAACTGGAATCCGCAGGCCGCCAGTGTTGCGATAAAAAGTAAACAGGTTACCGGAACGGATCGTCGCGAAATTTTCATCTAGACCACCACGTTGACAAGCTTTCCCGGCACAACGATCAGCCGCTTGATCGGCTTACCGTCAGTGTGTCTGGCAACCCCTGCGTCGTTGATGGCCATTTGTTCGATCATTTCTTTCGTCGCCGTTTTCGGCACCCGTATGTTTCCGCGCAGCTTGCCATTGACCTGGACCACCATGTCGAGTTCATCCTGCTCCAGCGCGGCGGGGTCCGGCTCGGGCCAGGGGGCATCGATAAGATCACCGACGAGTCCGCCGAATCCTAAGTCATTCCAAAGTTGCCAAGTTATGTGTGGGCACGTCGGATAGAGCACGCGTAGCAGAATGCTGAATCCTTCTACGACGACTTGAACTTGGTGATTTACTGTGTGCGGGATTTGTGAAGATTCGGGCCGTTCACCAACACCAATACTTTCAAGCGCATTCAGCAACTTCATTGCCGCGGATATTACGGTGTTGTACTGAAGGCGTGAAAAGTCGAAGTTTGCCTGTCTAAGGATTGTATGTACTTCGTGCCGAGCGGCTTTCCACTTGGGATCGACAAGACTCCAATCCTTTATCGCGCTAAACCCGGCGCCATGAGCGAACGCGAAAGCCTCCTTATTTCTCTGCGCAAAAATCCAGACTCTGCGCAAAAAGCGTTGCGCGCCTTCAACTCCAGCACTCGACCATTCAATAGTCTGCTCGGGCGGGCTCGCAAACATCACAAATAGCCGCGCAGCGTCGGCACCGTAGTGGTCAATCATCTCTTGCGGGTCGACGCCGTTCAGCTTTGATTTCGACATCGTGCCAACGCCGTCGTACACGACAGGCAAACCATCCGACTTTGATCGATATGACGTTGGTTTCCCTGCCACGTCCATCACCGGCTCCACATCGTCGGGTGAAAAATATTCGATGCCGCCTTTATCGTTCTTGCGATAGTAGATGTGGTTAAGCACCATGCCCTGGCACAGCAGGTTGGTAAACGGCTCGTCGAACTTGAGCAGACCAAGATCGCGCATCGCCTTGGTCCAGAAGCGCGCATACAGGAGATGCAATACTGCATGCGTGATGCCACCGATGTATTGATCCATCGGCATCCAGTATTCGTTACTCGCTGCCACCATTTTGTCGTGATAGTCCGGCGCACTATTGGGCGAGGTGTAGCGCATGTAGTACCACGATGAGTCAACGAAGGTATCCATGGTGTCGGTTTCGCGCGTGGCGCCCTTGCCGCATGCGGGGCACAGGCATGTCAGGAAGCGCGCATCTTTTTTCAGCGGATTTCCTGAGCCGTCAGGTACCAGGTCCTGCGGCAACACCACCGGCAATTGTTCATACGGCACCGGCACATCGCCGCAATCGGTGCAATGAATAATCGGGATAGGCGTACCCCAGTAACGTTGCCGCGAGATGCCCCAGTCGCGCAGGCGGTACTGGATTTTTTTTTCGCCTCCCTGTGCCTGAGTCCGCGAGGCGACGAAGTCGATCGCCTGATCGTAGTCCATGCCATTCATGGGGCCGGACGCGATGCAGGTGCCCGTATCTGCGTAATGCGCCTGCCATGCATCGGTCGAATAGGGCTTGCCGGTGTCGATGACTTGCTTGATCGGCAGAGCATATTTTTTCGCAAACTCAAAATCACGCTCGTCATGGCCCGGCACGCCCATAACAGCACCGTCGCCGTAGGTCATCAGTACGTAATTGCCGACCCAGACTTCGACATTGTCGCCAGTGAGTGGATGCGTCACGAATAATCCCGTTGCGACGCCTTTCTTTTCCATTGTCGCCAGATCGGCCTCCATCACCGTGCCGTGTTGAGTTTCCTGGATGAAGGTCGCTACCTTTGCATCACGTGCCGCTGCGATGCCGGCCAACGGATGCTCAGGTGCAACCGCACAAAACGTGACGCCCATGATGGTGTCAGCGCGTGTGGTAAAGACGAATAGCTTGCCCTCATTCACAAGCCGCGCGGGCGCGCAGTTCGCCCCCTCTCGCTCGGGAGAGGGCTGGGGTGAGGGGGACTTGTCGGCAGACGCCAGTGCTTCAATCGTATGCTGGAAGGCAAACCTGACACCGACTGATTTACCAATCCAGTTCTCCTGCATGGCGCGCACACTGGCGGGCCATCCGGTCAGCTTGTTGGCAACGCAATCGAGCAACTCTTCTGCGTAGTTGGTGATGGCCATGTAGTAACCGGGGATCTCGCGCTTTTCCACTAGTGCACCGGAACGCCACCCCTTACCGTCGATGACCTGTTCATTGGCAAGTACGGTCTGATCAACCGGGTCCCAGTTGACCAATTGGGTCTTCTTGTAAACGATGCCTTTTTCGAGCATTTTTAGAAAAAACCACTGATTCCATTTGTAGTACTCGGGATCGCAGGTCGCGAACTCCCGCGACCAGTCGATCGCCCAGCCCATCGCCTGACACTGCTTCTTCATGTAGGCGATGTTTTCATACGTCCACTTCGCGGGTGCGACATTGTTTTTTAGTGCCGCGTTTTCCGCCGGCAGGCCAAACGCGTCCCAGCCCATCGGCTGCAACACGTTGTAGCCTTTCATACGCAAATGTCGCGCCATCATGTCGTTAATGGTGTAATTGCGTACATGGCCCATATGCAGCTTGCCGGATGGATAGGGCAACATCGAGCAGGCATAGAACTTTGGCTTCGGTTTGCCATCTTTGTCAACCGCGTTTTCGGTCACGCGATAGACCTCTTTGACGGTCCATTCGGCTTGTGCAGCGGCTTCGATCTGTTGGGGACGGTACGCAGAATTCATAGGGAAACGCAGCTTAAAAGTTTGTTTTTTGTGAGTGGTAGGATTATACAGCGGGGTCTACTGCCGACACCTGCATTGCGCAGGAGTTTGGCGGCCAGACCTTATAATGTGCGCACTATTTTGATGGCATCACATGAATTCTTTCGCGCCCGAGCTACTGCTGCATCCACGTCTGCTTGACAATCTCAATCCAGAGCAATTAAGCGCCGTCACGCTGCCACGCGTGAGTGCGTTGGTACTGGCGGGGGCGGGCAGCGGTAAAACGCGGGTGCTCACCACCCGCATTGCCTACCTGATCCAGACCGGACAAGTCAGCCCAGCCGGTTTACTGGCCGTCACGTTTACCAACAAAGCCGCCAAGGAAATGTTGGCGCGGTTAGCAGCGATGATGCCGATCAACACCCGGGGTATGTGGATCGGCACGTTTCACGGCCTCTGCAATCGCCTGTTGCGCGCGCATTATCGAGATGCCAATCTGCCGCAGACTTTCCAGATTCTCGATTCGGCGGATCAGCAGTCAGCCATCAAGCGCCTGCTGAAAGTGTTGAACGTCGATGACGAAAAATTCAAGCCACGCGAACTGGGCTGGTTTATCAACGGTGCCAAAGATCAGGGCCTGCGTCCAAACGCCGTCGAAGCAACGGATGATTTCACACGCCGCCAGGTCGAGTTCTATCAGGCGTATGAAGCGCAGTGTCAGCGCGAGGGCGTGGTCGATTTTGCCGAACTGCTGTTGCGCTGCCATGAATTACTGGCAAAGAATGCAGCGTTACAGGAACACTATCGCGAGCGTTTCAAATTTATTCTGGTCGATGAGTTTCAGGACACCAATCGCCTGCAATATCAGTGGATCAAACTGTTGGCTGGGCGCGACCACGCGGTATTTGCCGTCGGCGACGATGACCAGTCGATTTATGGTTTTCGCGGGGCAGAAGCGGCCAACATGCGCGAGTTCCAGCGCGACTTTGCCAACGGCAATATTATCAAGCTGGAGCAAAATTATCGTTCTCACGGCAATATCCTCGATGCCGCGAACGCGGTCATCCAGCACAACAAGGATCGGCTCGGCAAAAACCTGTGGACGCAAGCCGGCAAGGGCGAGCCGATCCGCATTTATGCCGCGGCATCGGACACTGACGAAGCGCAATTCATCGTCGATGAGGTAAGAGCGCTCGAGCGAACGGGTATGGCGCTCGTCGATATGGCATTGCTGTATCGCTCTAACGCGCAATCGCGGGTGCTGGAACACGCTTTGTTCCGCGCCGGTCTTGCTTATCGGGTTTACGGCGGGTTGCGGTTCTTCGAGCGGCAGGAGATCAAGCACGCACTCGCATATCTCAGACTCGCTGGCAACCCGGATGACGATGGCGCATTTTCGCGCGTGGTTAATTTTCCACCGCGCGGCATCGGTGCACGTTCGGTGGAGCAGGTGCAGCAAGTGGCCCAACGCAATAACATTTCATTTTATGCCGCAGCCAGTTCCGGCATCGCCAAGGCCGAAATTACCGGTCGCGCCGCCGCCGCGATCAGCGCATTCCTGAATGTTATTGAGATTCTGAAAGCGTCTGCCAACGCAGTATCGTTGCCGGAGCTGACGGATGAATGTCTGGAGAAAAGTGGCCTGCGTGCGCATTATCTGGCCGAGCGCGAAGGTGCAGATCGCCTGGAAAATTTGGCCGAACTGGTCACGGCGACGGCGCAGTTTCAAGAGGAATACGAAGGCGAAGATACTTCCCTGATTGGATTTCTGACTCATGCCAGCCTGGAAGCGGGCGAACATGAAGCAGGTGCCAATGACGACGCGTTGCAACTGATGACGGTACACGCCGCCAAGGGGCTTGAATTTAAGGCGGTCTTCCTGAGCGGTGTCGAAGAAGGCTTATTCCCGCATGACAACTCGTTCAATGATCGCGATGGTGTCGAGGAGGAGCGGCGACTCATGTATGTGGCCGTGACGCGGGCACGTGAGCGGCTTTACCTTTCTTATGCCAACCAGCGCATGTTGCATGGGCAGATTCGTTACGGCATCGTCTCGCGGTTTATCGAGGAAATCCCGGCACCGCTTTGCAAGTGGATCGTTGTGCCAGAAAAGCAATCGGGCTATCTGGGTGGTTCGCAGATGTATCCGGCCTCACGTGCTGGTGAGATTGGCGGGTCGGGCTTAAAGGTACAGCAATCCTGGGGCGGGAGTCGCAGCGATGCCGCGAACCGAGGCGCGTGGATCGAGGGCCGCGACAGCAGTGATCGCCCTTACTCGCCACGTCAATCGCGCAGCGGCAACAGCGCCGATGACAGCTATGGTCGTGATGGCGCTCCTGACACATCGCGGGCAAAATTCGAAACTGCGCGGACAGATGCCTATCCCTTTGGAGTCGGACAAAGCGTACAGCACGCCAAGTTCGGTGAAGGCGTGGTGCTAAATTTTGAAGGTCGTGGGATAGACGCACGGGTGCAGGTGAAATTCCGCAGCGATGGCGTGAAATGGCTGGCACTGCAATACGCGAAGCTTACGTCTGCCTGAGTCGCGGGGTCTGGTGCAATTGGCCATCCTGGACTCAGCGCAAAGAACCAGTAGTGGCCAGACGCCTTCAGACGGTTTTAGTCTGCGAGCCGCGCGGATGCTAGAGCTGGCTGCCACAATAGGCGCAGCGTGCGCACTGTCAGCCGCGCCTGCATACGGCCATCACGTCCGCAGTTGACCATTGGCAAGAATAACGGCGATATCTACAAATTTCCCACCGTGATGAAATCCGGGTTTGAATTCGACGACATGCCCGCCAACGTCGACGCGGCCCAACGCCGAAAGCGCACGCTGCAGACTTTCCCGTGTGACAACCTTGCCGGCCTTGCGAATGCCTTCAACCAGCACCTTCGCAGCGATGCAGGCTTCGATCGCTGTGACCGACATGATTTCTTCCTGTTCCAATGCAGTCCATGCTGACACGCATTCCTTGATGACCGGCAGTGTCGACTTGGCCGTCGGCACCGTCAGTGCGACTGAGATGCCGGCCGCGTCCGGCCCAAGCGCTTTGGCCAACTGGCTGGCCCCAACGAAAGAAAGGCTGGTCACCAAATAAGGTAAGTTTGCGGCTCGTAGTCTCTTCACCATTTGTGCAGCCGGCGCGTACAGTGTGGTGACAACGATGATCTGCGGGTTCGACGCAACGATGCGCGTGACGACGTCATCGGGTAAATCGACGTTGCGCTTGATGGAGATGCTGGTTGGCTGTTTTTCGAATTTTTGCAGCGTCTTCGCAACGGTTTCAAAATTCTGTTTGCCGACCGCGTCGTCATAGTGCAGTACGGTCACACGTGTGGAGCCTAGATTGCCCCAGAAATTGATGATCTTCTCAATTTCGTCGTTATAGGTTGCGCGAACGGTGTAGACAAAATCATTTTGTTTGCGAATTGTATCGGCACCGGTGAACGGCGCGAAGAAGGGCACCCGAGTTTCTTTAACAAATGGCATCGCCGGAATACTCAAAGTGGCCGATGCATACCCAAACAACGACACAACATTTTTTTCACTTAGTAGTTTCTTGGTGTTTTCGGCCGAGAGTTTTGTGTCGTTCTTGTCGTCAAGCGTTACCAAGGTGATCTTGTTGCCGTTCACGCCTCCTGCCGCGTTTACTTTTTCGAAATATGCCCGCGCGCCATTGCGGATATCGTTGCCAAGGTCGGCATTGGCACCCGTCAGCGGAGCTGACTGGCCAATGGTGATATCGGCAGCATCTGCTGCTGTGGCAACGACGGAGAGGAAAATGAGACCACCAAGTAAACCCTTCATTTTTTACTCCAATTCAGGTTGAGAGCCGCCACCAATCCGGTCTGCTTGTTTCGTAGGAAAATTTAATCCGCTTCTGGCGAACAGGTCTTTCTTCAACGTCTAACTGTATCAGCATGATTAACAGCTTTGCCTGACCGCAATCAAGACTCATCCGCCGGACGGAAAGTGTCTCGATAGCTCACATAGTGGGCAATGGCAAAAATCGGCATTGCAATCAGCAGCCCCAGCATCAACGGTACCAATGCCAAAATGAAAATCACCGTCATCAACGTGCCAAAGACCAGCATCGGCAAGAAATTAGCGATCAGCGCATAACAACTCCAGCGTATTGCGTGGGTGGCGGGCATCTTGTTCAGCGCCAAAATGGCCGCAGTGAACCATAGTGCGCCTTTGATCGTCGTTGTCAGCGCAATACCCACCAACAATATCCATTCTTTGCCTTCCAGCGAGCGCGCATAAGCGCGCATATCCGGCACACCATCGGCATCAGGCGCAATGTTGAGCGGCAAACCCAGCATCCCAAGACCGATAACCACCATCAGGTTGGCAAGCAGCGTAATCGAACCAATGGTTATCAGTGCGCGGCCATTAACGTGAAATGCGGCCAACAACTGATGGATACCCACCGGCTTGCCGGCTTCCTGATCACGCGCGGCAATCACAAAACCCCCAAAAAATCCGGGCTGCAGAATGCCGGCAACAGCGGTGCCTATAAACGGCACCAGGGATAGCCCAAGTGAGGCCAGCATCCATGCGGCGACGAGTGAAATCCACCCGACTGGTTGAGCACGAAATAGGTCAAAGGCCATTTTGATCCAGACAAGGCCGACTCGGGCGGGTACGTCAATAACGCGCATAGGAAGAAAGGTTGATTGCACCAATGATTACGCTCTGAGCGGCATCAGGGCGCGATTTTCGGATTCGTGTGTGGTGTGAAATTGCAGCAAACGCGCAGAAAAAGTATGGTCTTTCGGATGCGTAAGTTCTGAATCGCGCGGAAAGTGATGATAACCCAGGCGCCCCAGCCAAGTACGCAATGCAGCGGCGCGTAGCACTTGTGGCCAGCTAACCAATTCAGCGGCTTTGAAGGCACGCACGCTGGCGTAACCAGCCAGCAGTGCGCTCGCGTTAGCTTTATGTAACCTCGCTTCGGGATACGCGGAATAATCGAGGCACCAATCGTTCGCAGCCACCGCGACGTCCAGGAGCAACTGTTCATTGCACGCAAAATAAAAATCGATGATCTGTGGCGTGTGGTGGTTGCCGTGATCGTCCCAGAGGATGTTGTCGCGAAACAGATCGCCGTGAATAACACCGCGCGGCAGATCGAGTTGATCGAAATATTGCTGATGCATAATCTCCGCTGCGATTTGCGCGTTCTCGTCTGCCGATAAATGTTTCTGCAGTTCGGTCGCGTAACGTCGCCACCATGACAGCCCGCGCCAATTGGGCATCTGCAAATCGTATGATCGTGCGGCCTCGTGCATATTGGCGAGTGCGACACCGACGGCGCGGCAATCCTGAGGGGTGGGGTGCGCGATGTCGTTGCCGGAAAGGCGTGTAACCAGCGCAGCAGGCTTACCTTTTAGCGCCCGTACCACCGTTTTTTCTATCGTCGTCAGCGGTGCCGCACAAGCAACGCCATGCTCATGCAGATGTGACATCAACCCCATATAGAAATCGAGATCCTTCCTGGGGATTTTTTCGAAAATAGTCAGGACATAGCGTCCTTCGGTCGTGGTGACGAAAAAATTCGAGTTCTCAACGCCGGCGGCGATGTTCTGGAAATCGATTATTTCGCCAACGCGGTAAGGCGC
>JBKJVA010000188.1:0-6330 GCA_046589675.1 Usitatibacteraceae bacterium | reverse complement strand
AGTGACGCACTGCTTGCCTGGTATTTTGTCGTCATCTGGGGATCGGGATTTATCGCGACCAAGATTGGCATTCAATATGCCGCGCCTTTCACTTTTCTTTCGTTGCGTTTTGCCTTTGGCCTCGCCTGCCTGATTCCGCTGGTGCTTTGGCTAAAGCCGGCGTGGCCAAAAAACAATCGCGAATGGGTCCATATCATCATCGCCGGGCTACTGATGCACGCGATCCACCTTTCGGGGAGCCACTACGCGCAATATCTGGGAATGTCTGCAGGCATCGCGGCAGTCATTCTCGCATTGCAACCGGTTGCCACTGCGCTGATCGCCCGCGGCGTTGGCGAGCGCGTCACGCCGTTGCAGTGGCTGGGTATCACGCTCGGCTTCGCGGGGGTTGCGCTCATCGTCTGGCACAAGATCGATGTTCATGCCGTCACGGCGGGTAGTCTTATTGCAGTGCTGACCGGACTGGTGGCGTTAACCGCGGGAACACTTTATCAGCGCAAGTTTTGCCCGACTGTCGATCTTCGCTCGGGTGCATTGATCCAGTTTGCCGTTTCCTTCGCGGTACTGCTGCCATTTAGTATTGTCTTCGAAGGCGCAAAGGTTTTGTGGTCATGGCCGTTGTTGGGCGCGATCTTTTTCCTGGTCGTGTTCGCGTCGATTCTTGCCGTTAACGCGTTGCATACACTGATGCGACACGGCGAGGCAACACGCGTGACCAGCATGCTCTATTTGCCGCCAATTTTTGCCGTTGCAATGGAATATTTCGTTTTCGGCGTGGTGCCAACCGCGATTGCTTTCATCGGCATCGTGGTCACTTCCGTTGGCGTGGCGCTCGCTATGCGCCGCGTTAAAGTGGCTGGCGCCGTGAGATAGGTCATGGCGCAGCCGTCGGCAAACCGGTAGAAGTACACAATGCTTAATAGCACCGTGCGCCCACTCCCATTGATCATCATCTTGATGGTGCTTGATCACATTGCATTCGCCGGCAGCCGAATTTCGGTGACGCTCTACGCAATTCACCAGGGCGCTTCTGCCCTCACGGTGGGCACGTTGTTGGCGTTGTTCGCACTGTTGCCTGCAATCCTCTCCGTTGCGGCCGGTCGCTGGATCGACCGCATCGGCATCGTCCGACCTATGCAGATAGGCTCGATCGCGGTGGGCGTCGGCGCGCTCTTGCCATTTCTGTGGCCCGGTATGGCAGCTCTTTACGCAGCATGTGTGATCGTCGGGCTCGCGTTCATGCTGGTTAACGTCGCGGCCTATCATGCCGTCGGCGAATTATCCAAACCTGAAGACCGCGCGGTCAATTTCAGCTATGTTGCCCTGGGGTTTTCAACTTCATTGTTCATCGCACCGATACTTTCGGGGGTGAGCATCGACAGCTTTGGGCACCGCACGACTTTCGCGTTGCTGGCGTCCTTCACGCTGCTCCCGATCATCGTGCTGTCGCTGAATTTGCTACCCATTGCTGCGCGAAAGCCAAAGCCTGCGCACGACAGCGCGGGCAACGTGCTGGACCTGTTGCGCGACCCCCAATTGCGCCGCCTGTACATCACCATGGCGATCCTCACCGTTGCCTGGGATGTTTACAGTTTCGCCATTCCAGTACACGGCTCGCTGGTCGGCTTGTCTGCGTCCGAGATCGGACTGGTCATGGCGTCGTTCGCAGCGGCGACCTTCACGGTACGGCTGGCAATGCCTTTTTTTGTGCAGCACGTTAAACCCTGGACAATGCTCATCGGCGCACTGTTGATCGCCGGTTTGAGTTTTTTCCTGCTGCCCTTCGCCTCAAATGTGGCGTTGATGATGGCGCTGATGTTCCTGCTGGGGCTGGGACTGGGCGCACCGCAACCGATGGTGCTGACCTTACTGCACGAATCCGCACCTGCAGGGCGTGCCGCTGAAGCGCTGGGCTTGCGTACCTCGCTCATCAATGGCAGCCAGACCGTAATGCCCCTCATGTTCGGCGCGGTCGGCGCGGCATTGGGCATGATGCCGGTGTTCTGGACCATATCTGCCGCACTTTTGTTCGGCAGTTTCTATGCCCGTCGTGCACGCCGCTTTGCTGAGAAAACCGACACAACCGCCTAAATTTATCTCCGAATTTAACAACTAAGCCCTTGCGCGGTTTAAACCATGCGCAGGCCGATAGTAAGGCCACAAACGGTTGATTTTCTATAAATCGCCCCAAATTTCGCCATATCGGCCCGGTAACGCTGGCAACGCCACTAAACAGCGCGTCACGGTACAATCGGCCATCAATTTTCTACCTACTGGAACGATCATGAAACGTGTATTCCTCTTCCTCGCGACCAATCTGGCTGTCATGGTCGTGCTGGGCGTCGTTACCAGCATGTTAGGCATCAATAAATTCCTGACGGCCAACGGCCTCAATCTGCCCATGCTGTTGGCATTTTCTGCCGTGGTAGGTTTTACCGGTGCCATTTTTTCACTGTTGATATCCAAACCGATGGCCAAGTGGAGCACCGGTGCGCAGGTGATTCAAAGCCCGCGCAATGAAACCGAACGCTGGCTGGTCGAGACCGTGGGTCGCCTGGCAAACAAAGGCAACATCGGCATGCCGGAAGTCGCCATTTTCGAAGGTGCGCCCAATGCATTTGCAACTGGCGCATTCAAGAACGCTGCGCTGGTGGCTGTTTCCACCGGTCTGCTTGAGTCAATGACGAAGGAAGAAGTGGAGGCGGTACTGGCGCATGAAATTGCACACATCGTCAATGGCGATATGGTGACGCTGACGTTGATTCAGGGTGTGGTAAATACGTTTGTGGTCTTCCTCGCCAAGATAGTCGGCTACTTCGTTGACCGTGTAGTGCTCAAGAACGACCGCGGCGGGCCCGGCATTGGTTACTACGTGACCGATATTGCCTGCCAGATCATCTTTGGCTTGGTCGCGTCAATCATCGTTGCATGGTTTTCCCGGTCACGCGAATTCCGTGCCGATGCCGGCGCGGCAAGCCTGATGGGCACGCCGCAACCGATGATCAAGGCGCTGGCCCGCCTGGGTGGAGTGGAAGCCGGTGAACTGCCGAAATCAATGGCTGCTTCTGGCATCACAGATAAAGCGGGTGTGATGGCGCTGTTCGCCAGTCACCCGCCAATTCAAGACCGTATTGCCGCCTTGCAGAAGCGTGCCTGAGATATTGCTGAAAACGTACCGCCAAATAAAAGGGCCGCAGCGATGCGGCCCTTTTATTATGTAGAAATTGCAATCGCTATTCGGTCGGCTTCTTGAACACTGACTTAAGCGCGCCGAAAAGTCCGGATTTCTTTTCTTCCCCCTGTGTTGGCGGCGCAGGCTTCGTCGCATATTGCGGTACTTTCGACTCATTCCGGGCAAATTGTCCTGTTGCAGTCCCGCTGAATGACGGACGCCGGTTGAAGTCTTTGAAATTCGAATCCTTGCCAATGAAGAGTTTGGCCAGCTCCTCAAGTGCCTTGTCGGTGACGGTATCGGGTTCCAGTGTGTATACGGTCGGTCCGAAGTCTTCGACGTTTTTTAGTCTGATACGAATGGCCCCACTCTCGTAGTCACCCACCACGTCAGCACCGCATATCACTTCGCAATTGATCTTGAACACCTCGTGCGTCGTTACGCGTCGCTCGTTCTTGAACGGCTCAGAAGTGAAACGCATGTTGTTTTGCCACAGTTGGTCGCGGAAACGTTCAATCTGCTCTGCGTCGCGCTTTACCGTCAATTGTTCCGGCTTGCTACGCTTAAAATGGATGGTCAAATTCTCATAGTGCTCGGCATTTTCGCGTTGTGACGTACGATACTCGATCCGATAGTCACTCTGAATCAGGCCATCAATCTTTCCGACGGTGAGTAAATCATAGGCGTGCGGACACGGTGGCTTCACAACATTCAACTGCCTGAACAATTCACTCATGTACTGAAACATCTTCCGCAAGGCGCGATCAACTGTCGCTGAATTGGCTTTGATCGACTGCGTCTTGACTGCTTCCTGAGTCTTGAGTGTCTCGGCCTCTTTTTTGAGGTCGTCGAGAAGTCCCATATGTTCTCCGATATGCCTAATGTGCGTTATGCTGCTCTGAATATTGTTCTTATTGACGACTTGCACATTTTACTGCAGCCGATAGGCCACTGTCAGCCACAAATTCATCATAGCCCACTTCTTTACGGCACAACATGAAAGCCATTCTCGCCTTAGACCAAGGCACCACCAGTTCACGTGCGCTGTTGTTTAATCGTAATGGCGAAGTTCTGGCAACATCGCAACGAGAATTCACCCAGCATTTTCCGCGTCCAGGCTGGGTAGAACACGATGCCCTTGAAATCTGGCAAACCCAGCGCCTCGTTGCCGCAGAGGTTATCGCCAAATCCGCAATCGCCGCCAATGACATTGGTGCTATCGGCATCACCAACCAGCGCGAAACGACCGTGCTTTGGGATCGCGCCAGCGGCTTGCCTATCGCACCCGCAATCGTCTGGCAGGATCGCCGCACCGCTGAATTCTGCGAGGCGTTGAAACGCGCGGGACTGGAAAATGCTATCGGAGAAAAAACCGGTCTGGTCATTGATGCGTATTTTTCTGGCACAAAGTTAAATTGGCTGCTGCAACATATTCCCGGGGCACGCCAGCGCGCCATGCGCGGCGAACTGGCATTTGGCACCATCGATAGTTGGCTAATTTGGCAACTGACCGCAGGCAATGTCCATGCCACTGACGTTTCCAACGCCTCCCGCACAATGCTATTCAATATTCATACGCTCGATTGGGATGAAGAGTTGCTGCGCGCGATGGACATTCCGCAGTCTGTCTTGCCGAAAATTGTCAGTTCGAGCGAGGTCATTGGCACAACGGTTTGCGAAAACCTGCCACGCGGCATTGCCATCAGCGGGGTGGCCGGTGACCAGCAAGCCGCCTTGTTTGGCCAGGCCTGCCACCGCCGCGGGATGGCCAAAAATACCTATGGCACTGGCTGCTTCATGTTGATGAATACCGGCGAGTCGCCGGTCGCTTCAAAAGCGAAACTGATTTCAACCGTCGCATGGCGGCTCGAGGGCAAACCGGCGCAATATGCATTGGAAGGCAGTGTATTTATCGGCGGTGCAGCGGTACAGTGGCTACGCGATGGCTTGGGAATTATAGAAAAATCGTCGGACGTTGAAAAACTGGCCGCGTCGGTGCCGGACGCTGGTGGCGTCGTGCTGGTGCCCGCCTTTACCGGGCTGGGTGCCCCGCATTGGGACTCCACGGCGCGCGGTGCGATATTTGGCCTCACCCGCGGCAGTACCCGCGCCCACATCGCGCGCGCGACATTGGAATCGATTGCGTTTCAGAGTGCCGAGCTCGCAGCCGCAATGTGTGAAGACGCGGGGTTCCCGATCGCCGAACTGCGTGTCGATGGCGGTGCAGCAGTCAATAATTTTCTGATGCAATTTCAAGCAGACTTAATGGGTGTCAGCGTGGTGCGACCCAAGATTACAGAAACAACTGCATTAGGCGCGGCCTATCTGGCTGGCTTGGCCGTCGGATTCTGGAAAACACCGGAAGAAATCACGTCTTTATGGGCGATAGAACGCAAGTTCATGCCCGACCTTTCCCCGAAGGACAACGACACGCGCATGGCGGCCTGGCGACACGCGGTGGAGCGCACAAAAAATTGGGGTTAGCGTCGCTTCAGTCGACGTTCGAACTTCACAAAGTCCATGCCAAATGTCGACGGAATCGAGTTGACAGTCTGCGGGTTTTCGCTTAACTTACCCACCGGTCAGTAATATTTGGTGGTGCCTGTCAATGAGAAAAAATTATGCAAGCACCATTTCGAAATAGAAACATAACCGCCTTTTTATACAACCACTTACGCGACGCCATCGCTGTCAGCTTGGTGGTGAGTGCTGGGTTGACCGGCTGCGCCAAACAAAACGACAGTCAACCTCAGGTGCGCCCGGCGCTAGCCTACAAAATACCGGCAAACGCGGGACTCGATAGCGAGGTATTTGCAGGTGATATTCACGCCCGCGTCGAAGTAGATCACGCCTTCCGCGTAGGCGGCAAAATGTCGCAACGGCTGGTTGACGCCGGTGCCGTTGTAAAAAAAGGCCAGGCCCTCGCACGTATCGATTCGCAGGATGTGAAATTCGCCGCCGATGCCGGTAAAGCGCAGGTCGCCGCGCAGCAGACTGAAACCGATTTCGCTGATGCCGAGCTCAAGCGCTTTCAGGATTTATTCAACAAGGGTTTTGTCAGCCAGTCGGCGTTAGACCAAAAATTGAATATCGCAAATGCGGCCAGGGCGCGCCGCGATGCCGCGCGTGCGCAATCGAGCGTCTCAATCAATCAGGAG
>JBKJVA010000255.1:0-1912 GCA_046589675.1 Usitatibacteraceae bacterium | reverse complement strand
GTTGGCACCAGCATCACAACATTAAGCGGGAGTTTCATCATGCCGACAGTTTTCATTGCGCCCAGCATTGAGCCAGCACCTTGCATGTCGTACTTCATCTCGTCCATTTCAGCCGAGGGCTTGATCGAAATGCCGCCGGTATCGAAGGTGATGCCCTTGCCGACGAGCACGACCGGTGCGGCGCCTTTTTTGCCGCCATTGTGTTCGAGTACGATGAATTTCGGTGGCAGGTACGAGGCTTTCGACACGGCAAGGAGGGTGTTCATACCCAGCTTTTCCATGTCCTTTTTCTCGAGGATGGTGCATTTGAATTTATATGCCTTGGCCAGGTCTTTGGCGGTGCTTGCCAGATACGCGGGGGTGGCAATATTTGGCGGCAGATTGCCAAGGTCTTTAGTGAGACTCATACCTTCGCCGATAGCTTCACCACGCTTGATGGCAGCACTCAAGGATTTCTCGTTCACTTTGCCATCCAGATGGAAGGTAACCGCCTTGCCGATATATTTATTGTCGGCTTTGCTCTTCATCTGGTTAAAGCGGTACGCACCTTCGATGGCGAGGATGGTCGCTTGCTCTATCTTCCAGGCGACATCGGCCGATGCGTGTTTGGCGTTCAAGGGGATGGTGACATCGGTTGCGGCAGATTTTTTTAGGGCCTTGAACGCCGCTGACATAGCGGCTACGAAGATCCTGTTGCCATAGTCTTTTTCAACGCCCAAGCCCACCAGCAAAACGCGCTTGGCCGTGATGCCGGGTACCGCCTGAAGGAGCAACGTGCTGCCACATTTGCCGGAAATGTCTCCTGATGACGCGGCTGCAACAATCGCGCCTTTGGACGCTTTGTCCAGCGCTGCAGCAGCAGAGGAGAGTTTCCTTGAATCAAATATGCCGACGATGACACAGTCCGTCTTTAATTTCGAGAGGTCACCGCCTTTTATGCTAAATTCCACGAAGTTTCTCCTAGTGCGTTGGTCTGGTATGGTATCTGCGGGCGTATTTTAAGCAGGGTCACTTCATGCACGCCCAAATGATCGTCAATTATCGCCGGTTTAGGGTGGAGCCGTCAAAGCATTGCCCTGAGTCTTGTGCCTTTTTGTGTCCATTTGCCAACTCTGGTTCTCCCTTACCGTGACCATCTTTCAGCGCAGCATCACCAAAGAGTTTTCCGGCATTAGCCTGAGCGTCATCGCTGTGTTGGTGGCGATCATGGTGGTACAGCAGTTGGCGTTTTATCTGAAACAGGCATCTACTGGTGGCGTCGAGCCGGAAGCGGTGATGGCACTGTTGGGGTTTGCAATGCTCGGATACCTGCCGGTGCTGCTGGCACTATCGCTTTTTATTGGCGTTTTGCTCGCGTTATCGCGCAGCTACCGCGACAGTGAAATGCCAGTTTGGTTTTCGTCCGGTCTGTCGATTGCTGCATGGATCAAGCCCGTCCTTAGATTTGGCCTGCCGGTTGCCCTGCTTACCAGCATACTGAGCCTTTTTCTTACACCGTGGGCGCTGTCGAAAAGTGCCGAATACCAGCGAATACTCCGCAGCAAGGACGATGTGGCGCGCCTGTCGCCGGGGAGTTTCATCGAATCGCGCGGCAGCAACCGCGTATTCTTTGTCGACAACACATCCGTTGAGACGGGAATGCTGAACAACATTTTCGTCGTGCAGTACAACGCCGAGGGGCGCCCCGGCATCGTCGTTGCCGAATCGGCATTCCAGAAAATAGAAGCGAACGGCGATAAGTTTGTGGTGCTAAAAAATGGCCGTGACTATCAGGGCACACCCGGCAAACTCGATTTCCGCATTATTGAATTTGATACGCAGAAAATTCGCATAGAAGCCAAGGAGGTCAAAGCTGCTGCGCCCAATTCAAAACAAACATCAACGTGGGCGTTGATTACACAACCGAACGCCG
>JBKJVA010000340.1:0-2998 GCA_046589675.1 Usitatibacteraceae bacterium | reverse complement strand
GCTTGTTTACCAGGCTTGAAGCGCGTTTGATACACGCTGCAACAAGTGCTGGCAGTCCGGCAGGCACGTACCGCCGACTGGCCGATTTCTACACGCAGCGCGCGATGCAGCTCGCTTTGATGAAGTCACGCCTGATGATGCCCGCTGTTGTACTGTTGCTTGCGCTTTTCATTCAACCGTTGCCGACCTTGATTGGCGGCTCGATTGGCGTGGGCGGTTACTCGCTGCAAATACTCCGGCCAATCATCGTGCTTGCGGCGCTCTACTACGGGGGACGCTGGCTATGGAGCACTCTCCTCAATCACGCCGCAAACTCGCCGCTGGAAACGATGCTGCTGCGCGTGCCGCTGCTCGGCCCATTGACACTCCGGCGCAACCTGCGCGATTTTTTTGAAAGCCTGGCGCTGATGCTGGAGGCGGGCATATCAATGCTCGATGCCTTGCCCGCTGCGCTCGATACTGTGGAGGTTGGCGCAATCAAGCGCGCCTTGACGCAGATTGCGCCGCGTATCGAAAAAGGTGCGGCACTTGCAGGTGCAATCACGGGGCTGCCGTACCTGACCCACGAGAACAATGCAGCCCGCCTGATCCAATTTGTCACCACCGGAGAAGCCAGCGGCTCGCTGCCAGAAATGTTGATGCGACATACCAGCATGGAAACTGATGCGATCAACGGCTTCTATCAGCAGCTTGCTGACTGGGCGCCGCGCATTCTGTACGGGTTGATTATGTTATGGATGGCGTATGGCCTGCTCACCGGTGGCGGTTTCATGCCGAAGGTGCCTAAAGACTTGTGAGCATAGGATGTTGACGCGCCTGATGGCATCAGCTAACCAATTTTTTGCATCGTCGAAGGGCAATCTATGTTGAAAATCTGGGGTCGCCTCACCTCCGTCAATGTGCAAAAAGTCGTCTGGTGCGCGGACGAACTTGGTCTTGAATACGAGCGCATCGAGGCCGGTGGTCAGTACGGCGTCGTCAACTCACCAGAGTACCGCGCCATGAATCCGAATGGCTTGGTGCCGGTGATCGACGATGGTGGATTTGTGCTGTGGGAATCAAACGCCATCGTTCGCTATCTTGCAACGAATTACGGTGCCGACTCGCTGTGGCCCAGCGACATCCGGGTGCGTGCCGACGCGGACCGCTGGATGGACTGGCAGGCAGTGTCGCTCAATCCTGGCATTGGCCCCGCGTTCATTCAACTCATTCGCACTGCGCCCGAAAAACGCGATGCAGGGGTCATCGAAAGTGCGCGATTTGAAACTGAGAAAAAACTTGTCGTTCTCGATGCGCATTTGGCGACGCGCGAATACGTCGCGGGATCGCGTTTTACGATGGGTGATATTCCACTGGGATGTTCAGTAGATCGCTGGTTCAAGCTGCCGCTGGCGCGTGAGTCGCATCCGCATGTGGAGCGGTGGTATACGGTGTTGCGTGAGAGGGACGGGGCTGCACAGGTGGTGGGATTGGGGCTGGCGTGAGCTGGGTAATTTGTTGAAACTCTAGCACTGGTGCGGTGTTTGAGGTAAAAATGGCTGAAGAGTGGCTCGGGTGTTGTGGTTTTTGTTTTAAAGATTGATTAGCTCGCTGCGCTCGTGTGTACGACGGACTCGGTCACGCAAGCGCGACCCCGACTTGCCTTGCATGGCAAGTCTTTCAAATCCCCACGCAATGCCGCAGGGCATTGCTTTTCGGGCACCATAAAAGGGAAAACCCGCCGAAGCGGGTTTTCCCTTTTATGGTGCCCGAAAGAGGATTTGAACCTCCACACCGTTGCCGGCGCTAGGACCTGAACCTAGTGCGTCTACCAATTCCGCCATCCGGGCTTACAGGTTGCTGGGCGCTTGCAATAACGTTTCGTGAATGCGGCGCTTCGCGTAAAATGAGGCCGAATAATAGCGAAAAGCGCTGATCCTGTCCACCTTTACAGCGTCATTGCCCACTTCATAGATTGCGGAAGCCATTTTGACCAAGAAAAACAATAAGTCGCACCCCTCGACTCGCGCTGCCGATCCACACAAGGCACGCGAGCAGGCCAAGTACGACAATCCTCTGCCGAGCCGGGAATTGATTCTCGAGGTGCTCGCCAAGACCGGCGTCCCGATGAACATGGCGCAGCTAATTGATGTGCTCGACATCGGCAGTGAGGAAATGGATGGCTTCACGCGCCGCCTGTTGGCAATGGAGCGCGAGGCGCAGGTGATGCGCAATCGTCATGGCGATATTTGCCTTGTCGAAAAACTCGATTTGATTCCGGGCCGTGTGCAGGGTCACGCGGATGGCTTTGGCTTCCTCGTGCCGGACAACGGCTCTGACGATTTGTTTCTGGGCCCCAAACAAATGCACAAGGTGCTCGACGGTGATCGGGTCATGGTGCGCGAAGTGGGTGTTGATCGCCGTGGCCGTCGCGAGGGCTCCATTGTTGAAGTACTCGAACGCAAGAACACCAAATTGGTTGGACGTTTATTTTCTGAACGGGGCGTGCTGTTTGTCGTGGCCGAGAACAAGCGCATCAGCCAGGACATTCTTGTCGAACCCGGTTACGACGGTGGTGCAAAAACCGGCCAGGTGGTGATGGTCGACCTGGTTGCGCAACCGGCAAAAAATTCCGAACCGGTCGCCCGTGTGACCGAAGTGCTTGGCAACTATGCTGACCCGGGAATGGAAATCGAAATTGCGCTGCGCAAACACGATCTTCCGTACATCTGGCCAGATGATGTGCTGGCGCTGGAAAAGAAAGTTCCGAAAAAAGTTACCGTTGCTGACATGAAAGGTCGCGCAGATTTGCGCGATTTGCCGTTTGTCACGATTGACGGCGAAACCGCCCGCGACTTTGATGATGCCGTGTATTGCGAGCGCCAGGGTAAAGGCTTTCGGTTGCTGGTGGCGATTGCCGATGTATCGCATTACGTGAAGACCGGAGACGCGCTGGATCGCGAATCGCGACTGCGTGGCAATTCGGTTTATTTTCCGCGACGCGTCATTCCGATGTTGC
>JBKJVA010000184.1:0-2679 GCA_046589675.1 Usitatibacteraceae bacterium | reverse complement strand
CGTCGCGGCTTCGTGATGGAAGAACTTAATTCGCCACTCGTTCTGCAACAGGAGCAGTGGTACGCCACCCGCCCCGATTACATCCAGCGCTTTGTTGATCGCGGCTCCAAATACCTGCATCACATCGTCGAGGAAGTCGAAAAACGCGGCATGCCAACCGAAGTGGCGCTGTTGCCGATCATCGAAAGCGCATTTAACCCGCAGGCGTTTTCCCACGCCAAGGCATCGGGCATGTGGCAGTTCATTCCCTCTACCGGCAAGCATTTCGGGCTCAAGCAAGACTGGATGGCCGACAACCGTCGCGACGTGCTGCTTTCCACCGATGCTGCGCTCGATTATCTGCAAAAACTTTACGGCATGTTTAATTCGTGGGAACTCGCCTTTGCGGCCTACAACTGCGGCGAAGGCTGCGTCGGTCGCGCAATCGCAAAAAACCAGAAACTAGGTCTGCCCACCGATTACCTGAGCCTTACTTTGCCGCTCGAAACGCGCAACTACGTGCCCAAGCTGATCGCGGTAAAAAATATCGTCCTCTCCCCCGGCAGTTATGGCATTGAATTGGAAGCCGTGGAAAATCGACCTTACTTTGCCAAGGTAGCAGCACCCGACAAAATCGATACCAGCCTCGCAGCGCGCCTGGCGGAAATGCCGGAGATTGAATTCGCCACCCTGAACCCGGCGTTCATCCGGCCGGTTGCCACCTCCGGCACCGGCTACTTCCTGGTTCCCTATGAAAAAGCGCAAACCTTCCGCTCCAACCTCGATCTATACCGATCGCTAAACGGCCTCATGGTGTCGTGGCAAACAGTTAACGCCAAACGCGGCGAGTCAGTCGATGCCATCGCAAAACGCTACGGCATGACCGGCTCGTATCTACGCGCCACCAACGGATCACTTAAGGAAAAGAAAGGCAAACTCACCACAGCCGCGACCATCATGGTACCGATGACAGGGCAGGCGAAAAGCATCAGCGCTACATTTGGACAGAAAATTACGCTGAAGGCTGCACAGCCGGTCGTCATGGGTATGCCGCCCGCTGAGCTAAATCTTGTACAGGCGGTGACACCCGCTGTGAATGAACCGATAAAGTTAGCTGAACCCGCCGCTCCCGCCGAACGCGTCGTTGCCACGTCGGGCCGAGCCTCCGCGCCGCCCAGCGCGCACCGTGTACAACGTGGCGAAACGCTATTCTCTATCTCAAAACGTCACGGCGTGGCGATCGACCAGATCAAAATGTTCAACGCGATGAAAACCAATAGCGTGCAAGTTGGCCAGAACCTTTTGCTCAGCGGTTTCCCTATCGCCAACGCGACCCAGACGAAACAGCCGCAAGTCGCGCAAGTACGCTCGTCAGCGAAGTCGTCCCTCCTTAAAACGTCAACCTACATCGTAAGGTCAGGTGATACGCTCCACGCAATCGCGATCAAGTTCACCGTTGAACTCGATGACCTGCTGCGCTGGAACAAACTTAGCGGCAAATCAGTGCTTTTGCCTGGGAATAAGCTCCTAGTGAAGTTGTAGAAAGGTGGGCTGATGGCGAGTTCAAACAGGCGGGACTGATTCAGGCATTGCAAGCGCAAGCGCCAATACCCTCGCAACATGCAACGCCTGCCTATTGGCCCCGTCTGCAATCTGATGCCGACAACTGGTGCCGTCAGCAACAATGGTCACGTCTTCCCCAGCATTGCGCACCGCAGGTAACAGCGAGAGTTCGCCCATCTTTAGCGAAACCTCGACATGCTCCACCTCAAGCCCAAACGCGCCGGCCATGCCGCAGCAACTGGATTCAACGGTTGTCACTTTGGCCGCCGGAATCCAGCTCAACACTTCCTGAACCGGTGTGAAGGCAGCAAACGCTTTCTGATGGCAATGGCCGTGCAATAACAAATGCGGTTGAGGCAATTTTTGCAATTGAAGATTCAGGTTCCCGGCTTTTTTCTCTGCTACCAGAAATTCCTCAAATAGCATTGCGCACGCGGCAAGGGCGATCGCATCGGCTCCGGGATGCATAGACAGAAACTCATCGCGCAACGTGAGCAGACAAGAGGGTTCGAGTCCGATGATCGGGATATTTTTTTCCACATACGGCTTCAGCGCCGCGAGCGTGCGACTGGCTTCTTCCTTCGCCTTGTCAACCATCCCGCTGGCAAGAAAAGTCCGGCCGCAGCATAGCGGTCGATTGCCATCGGCAGCCTTTGCGAACTGGACGCTATATCCGGCGGCTTCAAGTACGCGCCGCGCCGCATGCAGGTTTTCCGGTTCGAAATAATTGTTGAATGTATCGGCGAGTAGAACGACATCTTTCCCCGTGGGGCCGACGGTTGCTGCAGAAGCGGGGCCATGCAAAAAACTCTCACTAGCCCATTTTGGCAAGGTGCGCTTTGCTGACAACCCGGCTATTTTCTCCGATAACCATGCCGCTCCCGGAAGCGTATCGCGCAGATTTAACATCGGTGAAAATTTCGACGCAATGAGTGCGTAGCGCGGCAGATACCCCACCAGCAAATCGCGTAGCGAATGTCCGTTTCGTTGCTTGAAGTGATGAAGAAATTCAATTTTCATCTTCGCCATATCCACGCCGGTCGGGCACTCGCGCTTGCAGCCTTTGCAACCAACACACAACGCCATCGCGTCCTTAACCGCATCGGAATCGAGCCCTTCGCCGCCCAGTTGCCCGCT
>JBKJVA010000125.1:0-2983 GCA_046589675.1 Usitatibacteraceae bacterium | reverse complement strand
GGGGAACCGGCTCAAGACCTTGCGTGCCGGTTCAAGCGCGCGCTGAGTTAACAATCATGGAGGCAACGATGCAGACCGGGCAATCCACGCAGCAGCTCAAGCAATCGCTCGCAGACGCCATTCTGATGATGGAGCGTGCAGGCATCATCGACTTTAATGGCCATTTCAGCGCCAGGCTTTCTGGCGGCGAGCACATGCTGATTAACTCAGGCAAGTCGGTGCGCAGCGCGTTGACGGCAGCCGACATTATCACCATCGACATGAACGGCAAACCGGTCGACGGACCGGATGCTCCGCCGATGGAATTCCACATTCATGCCGAAATCTATCGGCGTCGGCCCGATGTTCATGCCGTCGTGCACACCCACCCGCTGTACTCAACGTTATTCACGATGGCGGGCAGACCTATTTTGCCCGTGATCATGCAGGCGGCGGTGCTGGGCGAGATCCAATACTTCGAAAAGACCGCCTCAATCAATACCAAACCGCTCGGTGAGGCGCTGGCAGCGGCCCTTGGCGAGCATCGCGTATGCGTGTTGCGCTCACATGGTGCGGTGGTGGCAGCGGGTGGGGTAATGGATGCATTCGTGCTTGGTTGCTATCTCGAAGAAACCGCCGAGCGACAATTCCTGTCGGCGCAACTGGGCGAACCGCATGTGCTGAGCCCTGAGGAAATCGCAATCATCCATTCGAATCTGTGGAAACCGAATCTCATCAAGAAGGTGTGGGACTACCATCACGCCAAACTTGTCTGAAATCATGAAGGCTTTCTTGACACCTGCGCGCGGGGGCGGTAAATTCCAGCGTATTGCTATATAGACCGACGTTCCATATAAAAGAACACCAGAAGTCGGCGCAAATCGGTACGATTTAATGGAGGAAGCAACCGTATGTCGAACGCTACAGGGTCGTCCGAAGTTATGCCTGCGCAGGCCAAATTGAGCTGGCTGCAACGCTTCGATGCGAAGTGGCTCGTTGTCGGTGTTTGCGTCGTGTTTGTCGTGTTCCTCGCGGCGGTGCCGTTGTTTTTTCTGCTTTGGCAGAGTTTTTTCACACCGCAGACCAGCGCGAAAGCCGCAGAATTTACGCTGCAAAACTACGCAACTGCATACGGCAGCAAAGAAACACTCAAACTATTTTTCAATTCCATCCAGTTTGCGGTCGGGACATCGATATTTGCGTTCGTGCTCGGCACCTTTCTCGCGTGGCTCAATGAGCGCACCAATACCCCGTTTAAAGCACTGTTTTTTGCGCTATCGATCATTCCGCTGATCATCCCCGGCATTCTCTTCACCGTCGCCTGGATTCTGCTGGGCAGCCCCAAGATCGGCATTGTCAATTTGCTGTTGCAAAGCTGGTTCAATACCGATTATGTATTCTTCAACGTTTATTCCATGTGGGGCATGATCTGGGTAGACGGGCTTCACTATTCGCCGATGGCGTTCCTGTTGATGACGGCCGCGTTCCGCTCCATGGACCCTTCACTGGAAGAATCGGCGATGATGTGCGGCGCGAGCATGTATCAGATTGTCACCCGCATTACCCTGAAGCTGGTGATGCCCGCTATCTTTGCGACCATCCTGATATTGTTCATTCGCACGATCGAATCCTTTGAGGTTCCCGCCTTGCTCGGGTTACCGGTCGGCATTCAGGTGTTTACCTCATCGATCTATCAGGCAATACATCAATATCCGAGCCAGATCGGTCTCGCCTCCTCATACGCGGTCACGCTGTTGTTGATTACCACCGTGGGTGTGTATTACCAGTCGAAGCTATCCAATCAGGGCAGTAAGTATTCGACCATGACCGGCAAGGGTTTTCGTCCGCGTGCCATCGATTTGGGCCCATGGCGCTGGGTCGCGGCTGGGTTCTGTATCTGCTACTTTATGCTCATCGTGGCGGGGCCTTTCCTGGTTCTTTTGTGGTCATCGTTACAGAAGTTTTATAGCGTACCGTCGATGGCGGCGCTGCAAAATCTGACGCTCGATCCTTATCGATTTATTCTCAGCTATCCAACGCTGACCAGATCAGTGGTGAACAGCCTGCTGCTATCGATAGGTTGCGCCACCGTCATCATGCTGGTTACCTCGGTCATCTGCTGGATCGTGGTCAAAACCAAGACGCCGGGACGCTGGCTGCTGGATAATATTGCGTCGCTGCCGATGGTTTTCCCGGGATTGGTGCTGGGCCTGTCGATCATGATTTTCTATCTGAATTTCGACATTGGCATTTACGGCACGATCTGGATCATGTTCATTGCCTACATTACGCGTTTCCTGCCATACGGCCTGCGCTACAACACCATCACCATGCTGCAGATTCACAAGGAGCTCGAAGAATCGGCTGCGATGAGCGGTGCGTCCTGGTTCACGATGTTCCGGCGGATTATTTTGCCGTTGATGAAGCCGGGCCTCGTTGCCGGATGGATTTATATCGTCATCGTGTCGATACGCGAGTTATCGACGTCAATTTTGCTTTACAGCCCGGGAACCGAAGTAATTTCAATTGTGATCTGGGAATTGTGGGAGAACGGGCAATACGTCGAACTCTCGGCGCTCGGCGTGATGTTTATTCTCGCCTTGTTTTTCCTGGTGCTGTTGGCGCAGGCGATGGGCAAGAAATTTGGCGTGAAGGAAGTATAAAAATGAAAAATCGAAAGGTCGAGCATGCTTAAGGTAACGGCTCTTTACACGGAATATCCCAACGAACGGGGTCAGGTTGTCAAGGCTGCGCAGGACGTAACCTTCGAGGTACCCGAAGGCAAACTGTTTACGTTGCTTGGGCCTTCCGGCTGCGGCAAAACGACCACGCTGCGTTCGATCGCCGGACTGGAGAAACCGCAATCGGGCGAAATAGCGGTCGATGATCGCGTCGTGTATTCATCAGCAAAAAATATTTTCATCGCACCAAACAAACGTACCTTCGGTATGGTGTTCCAGTCCTATGCGATCTGGCCACATATGAATGTATTCCAGAATGCCGC
>JBKJVA010000037.1:0-5295 GCA_046589675.1 Usitatibacteraceae bacterium | reverse complement strand
GAGTCGTGGTAATGCGCGATCCAAGGTCGTGGCAGCCGCCAATGAAACTTTGTGAAATACATCGAGCACGCTGTCGTCCGGCAGGATCGGCACCGCTTCCTGATCAACTATGCGGCCGGCATCGGGCTTTTCTACCATCTCGTGGAGAGTTGCGCCGGTTTCGGTTTCGCCCTTGAGTACGGCCCAGTTGATTGGTGCCCGGCCCCGGTACTTGGGGAGGAGCGAGCCGTGCATATTGTAGGCACCGCGCGTTGCGGTGGCTACAATATGCACGGCTCGCTCCTCCCCAAGTACCGGGGCCGGGCACCGATCAACTGGGCCGTACTCAAGGGCGAAACCGAAACCGGCGCAACTCTCCACGAGATGGTAGAAAAACCCGATGCCGGCCGCATTGTTGATCAGCAAGCAGTGCCAATCCTGACGGACGACAGCGTTCTCGATGTATTTCACAAAGTTTCATTGGCGGCTGCCACGACCTTGGATCGCGGATTACCACGACTCATTGATGGCTCGGCTGTATTGCGTCCGCAAAATATTTCCGTAGGCAATTATTACGGCGGACGAAAGCCTGAAGATGGCATCATCAATTGGCACGACAGTGCCGAAAATATCCACAACCTGGTCCGCGCAGTTGCTCCGCCCTATCCGGGGGCAACGACCACGGTAAAAGGGCAAGCGATCACCATCACCCGCACTGCACTGGCACCGGCGCACTTAACCCACGGCAAAGCTGGATTCTTGAATGTAAGTTCGACACGCTGCATTGCACTTTGTGGCGACGGCCGTATGTTGCGCGTGCTTGAAGCGTCATTCGATGGGAAAATACGCGATGAAGTCGCGCTTTGCGACCTGCTGGGCGTGGGTGTTTATCCTTTGGGAATATATTGATGCGTGGTGTGCGCGCCGTGCAGCCCCACAAATCGAATCCAAATTTCTGAGTTTCTAGTCCAATGAAAAAAATCCTGATTCTCGGTGTCAACGGCTTTATCGGCCATCACCTGTCGAAACAAATCCTTGCATCCACCGATTGGCATGTTCACGGCATGGATATGAGTTCTGATCGCGTCAAACCATTTATGAGCGATCCGCGCTTTCACTTTTTCGAAGGCGATATCACCATCAACAAGGAGTGGATTGAATATCACATCAAGAAGTGCGATGTGGTATTGCCGCTGGTGGCGATCGCGACGCCATCGACGTATGTCAAAGATCCACTGCGCGTGTTCGAGCTCGACTTCGAAGCCAATCTGCCGTTTGTACGCGCCTGCGTAAAGTACAAAAAGCGCATCATTTTTCCGTCGACATCCGAGGTATATGGGATGTGCGCTGACGACGAATTCGATCCGCATGCATCCAATCTGGTGTTAGGCCCGATCGAAAAACAGCGTTGGATATATTCCTGCTCCAAGCAATTGATGGACCGGGTGATTTATGCCTATGGGTCGCGCGACGAACTTGATTTCACCTTGTTCCGTCCCTTCAACTGGATCGGCGCGGGGCTTGACAGCATTCATACCGCCAAGGAAGGGTCGAGCCGCGTGATCACGCAGTTCTTTGGCCACCTCGTGCGCGGCGAACCAATCAAACTAGTCGATGGTGGACAACAGAAACGCGCTTTCACTTATATCGACGATGGTATCGCTGCGCTGATGAAAATCATCGCCAATGAGAGCAATGTCGCCTCGGGGCAGATTTACAATATTGGCAACCCGAAAAACAATTTTTCAGTGCGCGAACTGGCAACCATGATGCTGGAACTTGCGCAAACTTACCCGGAATACAGGGCGTCGGCCGCAAAAGTGAAAATTATCGAGACCTCGTCCACCGAGTATTATGGAAAAGGTTATCAGGACGTGCAAAACCGCGTACCCAAGATCGACAACACCATGAAAGATCTGGATTGGTCACCGAAAGTCACCATGGCAGCCGCCCTGAAGGGTATTTTCGACTCCTATCGTCAGGAGATCGAAGCAGCCAAACACCTGGTTGACTAAGCCAATATCATGTTCGGCATCCACGATCTTCCTCTCTTCATCCTGGCAGGACTGCTACTCAACATCACGCCCGGACCGGATATGCTCTACATCGCCGGTCGCACCGCCTCGCAAGGATTTCGCAGCGGTTTGGCAGCAGTGATGGGTATTAACGCGGGCTGTCTGGTACACACTTTCGCAGCGACAATCGGCTTGTCGGCGATATTGACGGCTTCTGCCGACGCATTTTTTATCGTCAAGCTTATCGGTGCGGCCTATCTTGTTTACGTCGGCATCTCACTGTTGCTGGAAAAGAAATCCGCCGACGCAACCATGCAGATTTCCAACAGCCTGCCACAAAAGACGCTGCGTCAGGCATTCTGGCAAGGCTTTCTAACCAACCTGCTGAATCCTAAAATAGCATTGTTTTTTCTGGCATTCCTGCCACAATTCATCTCGGCCGATAGCACCACCAAGCCTGCCGCGTTCGTGTTGCTCGGGATCATTTTTATTATCAACAGCCTGTTTATAACTGTCGGTTTTGCGCTATTGGTCGCGCAAGTACAGGTTAAAGCCAACGCGCGCTTCAAGCGTTCGGCAAGCATCGCACTGTGGCTCAACCGTTCGTGTGGTGCCCTGTTTATCGCCATCGGCGTCAAGCTTGCATTAACCGAGAAGCCAATATGAGTGATCCAATCGTCGGCGTTGTGATGGGCTCCCAGTCTGACTGGGACGTGATGCAGCATGCCGCCAAGGTGCTGCGCGATTTCGGCGTTGCGTTCGAACACAAAGTGGTGTCCGCGCACCGTACACCGGACGCCATGTTTGAATATGCCGAGAGTGCCAGAGCGCGCGGCCTCAAATGCATTATTGCCGGTGCCGGCGGTGCCGCGCATTTACCGGGAATGATCGCCAGCAAGACCACCATCCCCGTACTGGGCGTGCCGGTGCCATCCAAACATCTGGCGGGGCAGGATTCGCTTTACTCCATCGTGCAGATGCCCAAAGGCATCCCCGTTGCCACGTTTGCGATAGGCGAGGCGGGTGCTGCCAACGCCGCCCTGTTTGCGGTAAGCCTGCTGGCAGGCGGCGATGCAAGTCTGGTCACCAAGCTTGGCGAATATCGCGAAAGCTTGAAAGAACAGGTTGCGGCGATGCAGCTTCCTGAAGTGCTCTAGCCCGGCATGATCCTCCCCGGCGCAACCCTGGGCCTGGTTGGCGGCGGCCAGCTTGGTCGCATGTTCACCATGGCCGCGCGCAATCTGGATTACCGCGTTACGGTGCTCGACCCCGATCCGCTTTCGCCTGCGGCTGAATTCGCCAGCGGTCATTTGAATACCGCGTACACCCACCCGGTATCGCTGGAAGAAATGGCCAGGACGTGTGCGGCCGTCACCACTGAATTTGAAAACGCGCCCGCCGAGGCGCTGATTGAACTGGCCAAACGTACCACTGTACGTCCGAGTGGTCATGCCGTGGCCATCGCGCAGGATCGCACCGTCGAAAAAGCATTTTTCGCATCCAATGGTTTCCCGGTTGGCCCGTTTGCTGTGATCAGAAATCGCGATGATATTGAGGCGGCGCTGACAATCGTGAAGCTTCCTGCAGTGCTGAAAACTGCCCGCTTTGGCTACGACGGCAAAGGTCAGGCTCACATCGACACGCGCGACGACCTTGAAGCCACATTAATCGATTGGAATAGCGCGCTATGTGTACTCGAAGCGTTCGTACCGCTGGTGAAAGAAATATCCGTGGTGCTGGCGCGTGCGGAGGATGGTAAGACGGCCATTTTTCCGATTGCCGAAAACCAGCACGTAAACGGCATCCTCGATATCACCATCGCCGCGGCGCGCATCAGCCCTGCGCTTGCCCGCGAGGCTGAACGCATTGCCTCATCGATTGCCACCAAGCTTAACTACGTGGGCGTGATGGCGGTTGAGTTTTTTGTGATTGCCGGCCAAAACGACACCGACCGGCTGCTGGTCAATGAAATTGCCCCGCGCCCGCACAACAGTGGACACTACACCATCGATGCCTGTCGCACTTCGCAGTTCGAGCAACAGGTACGGGTGCTGTGTGGGTTGCCGCTGGGCGACCCGTCACTGCACACTCCGGCCGTAATGCTGAACCTGCTTGGCGATATTTGGCGCGGCACGAATAACGAAACCGCGCCCGATTGGCAGGCGGTGCTGAAACACCCGGGCGCGCATTTGCACCTGTATGGCAAACGTCAGGCCCGCGTCGGCCGCAAGATGGGACATGTGACGGTATGCGATGTTGATCAGAACGCCGCACTTGCCGTTGTCATGGAAATCAAGCGCGACCTCGCCGGAAAATAACCTGCACACTTGATTCAAAACGTGATCGAGACGCATCGTATTGGCGGGTCACCTCTTTCATTGGTGCGGCTTTCCGGACATTTTGTGCCGGAGAAGCCCGCCAATTGGCGCTCTACGTAAAATGCCGATGTCGAGAAGGTGGAAGGTATGATGAAACCCTTTTCGGCTAAATCATCATGACCTCCAACGCAATCTGGCACCGCCGCCCTACTTTGGCGGAACTCAATTCTGTCAAAAACACCATGGTCGACCACCTTGGCATTGAGTTTATCGAATTAAGTGACGACTTTATCAAGGCGCGCATGCCGGTTGATCATCGTACCCATCAACCGATGGGCCTGTTGCACGGCGGCGCTTCGGTCACGTTGGCAGAAACACTGGGCAGCACCGGTGCCTTCCTGTGCGTCGATCCTGCAAAATACAATGTCGTCGGCCTCGAAATCAACGCCAACCACATTCGCGGCGTGCGCGATGGCTGGGTGATCGGCACTGCGCGACCGCTACATCGGGGCCGGACCACGCAGCTATGGGAAATTCGCATCACCGATGCGGCCGACAAGTTGGTGTGCATCTCGCGCTTGACGATGGCGGTCCTCGAAAAACCGGCTGCCTGAACTTCGTCTTGAAAGTCCATGGCGAATGAAGCGACTGCGCGCACGCTTTATTGCACCGTTCTTCGCTCCATACCGCGCATTTTTTAATCAGCCCGATGTCACCGCGATGGTGCTGACCGCCTGGCTGTCGCGCATGCCGGTTGGCATGATGGGGTTGGCGATGCTCATGTTCATGCGTGAGTCACTCGGCGACTTCAAGGTTGCCGGGAGTGTCGTTGGCGTCTACTTCGTGTCGATGGCGGTGTTCGCACCGGTGTGTGGCCGCATCATTGATCGCATTGGCCCGTTGTGGCCGTTACGCATTACTGGTGTATTGAACTGCCTGTTTCTGCTGGTATTGTTTATGGTCGTGACGCAGAAAATGCCGCA
>JBKJVA010000114.1:0-3517 GCA_046589675.1 Usitatibacteraceae bacterium | reverse complement strand
TGCGTGGCAGTCGGTCATGTGCAACAAATGCACGTTGCCAAAGCGCGGCAAATCGTACACCGTGCTTGTTTTAGCATTTGCGGCATGCGCCTCACGCTGGTCGAGCGCGAATCCGCCTGCGCTCGCGACGGCGAGCAGGTTCAGGAATTCGCGACGGCTTATGTTCGACATTTTTTTGGTGCCTTTCTAGAACTCGATTTCGTCGGCGATTGCCTTGATGCCGGCCTTTGCGCAAGCATCATCTGCATCGCCCCCGGGCGCGCCCGATACGGCAATGGCACCCAGTAAGCTGCCGCCCGCTTCGATCGGCAGCGCGCCACCTGCCACCACCACCCGCGGCAACTGGCGAATACCGCTCATTGGTTTGCCGGGCTGGGTTTCGACGGCGAGTGAAGTCGTCGATTGCTTGAAACTCGCTGCCGTCCACGCCTTACCGAGAGCCATGTCCGGCGTATGTGCACCGGCGTAGCGATCACGCAGTAAAACCTGCACGATGCCGGCGCGATCTACCACCGCCACCGCCGTCTGAAAACCATCCTTGCGGCACTTATTGAGCGCCGCTTGTGCAGCCTTTAACGCCGTTTCTGGCGAAAGCAGCTTGACGGTAAATGTTGGTGCCTCAGCAGCAGCGGAGGACAAGAAACTGCACGCCAAAACCCCCAGCGCACTCGTTGCAATGACGATCCTGAGTTGGCTATTCATCAGCAATTCCTTATGTTTATCTTCGCAAAAAAGCCCGGACATACCGGGCTATTCTGAACTATTTGTTAACAGGCGAATTGGGATCCAGCAGCAACGCCGTGACGTGCATGATCTGTTCTTCGGTCAGAATGCCGTTGTGGGCGAAGCGCGGCATGGTTGAGCAGGCGTTATAGGCCTGGGAATTGGCGATCTTACCCCAGGTGTACTTCTGGATTGCCGCAGTATTGCCACGCACTGCACCATACCGGTACAGACTAGGCCCCAACGTGCCATACGACAGTTCCTGCGGATCAAGCTGATGGCAGGCGTAACAATTTCCCCCGTTTCCCCCGTCCGGGAGTTGGGCATTCTTCTGAAGGACACCCTTCATATCCATGTCGCTATGACGCAAACCCCAGCCGCTTTGGGCGATTTTTTCGCCAATCTTCCAGTCCCCCATGAGCTTCTCTGGGAATTTGATCGTCGCAAGCTGCTCTTTTTGGATTTTCGCGGCGATCCCCTTGGGCGGTTTATCGCGGAACTTGCTGCACTCCGCCTGCACATCATCCTGAATGGAAACGCGAGCGGCAAGAATCGGGTTTCCCTGTGAGAAACCGGCCTTCAAAATAGCTTCTGAGTCGACGCCGCCACCGGAAGCAGATTGCGATGCAACGCATCCCGCTACCAGCGCGCCCCCAAGAATGACGGTTAGTGTTTTCATGTTCTCTTCCTAGCGTTTAAGAGCGGGGGCATTGACTTCTCCCCCGTTGGCATACTTGGCCATGAACAGCATCAGCGCGGTCGCGGTATCGGAAACGTAATCGAGCTGGGGATGACGCATCTGCCAGTAGCAGTCGAAGAGCCGATGCTGCATGGTGCGCACGGTACCCAGCGAAACGCGGTAAGCCGGCCACGTTGTATAGATACCCTGCGCCTCCTTGGGATCGGTCAATTTCGGCAAGCCCTGCAAGCGAATACGCTTGCCTATATCGGCATGACAATTGGCACAGGAAAAATCATGCGCGCCGGCGCGACGGTAGAAAAGCTTTTCGCCTACCTGGTACGCAGCGATTTCCTTGGGATGTTTGATGGACACATTCAGCTTTATGCCACGGGAAGCCCCAGAAATGTAACTCGCCAGCGCCTCCATGTCAGACTTACGCTCAGGACTGCTGAAGGGGTTTTTCTTCGCGTCTTCATATTTGAAACCTTGCAACATCACCATGCACGTGACCAGGCGCGACTCCATATCCTGAACCTTGTCGGTATCGGCAAAGTACCTGGGAAGCACTGCATAGGCACCTTTGACGACACCAGCGCCCAGACCCAGATCGCATTGCTCAAGCGAGGCATTCTTGGGGCCGCGCTTTTTCTTCCACAGATCTTCGCCGCGCGCTTCCCACAATTCCGCTGGATTGCCATCGCTCAAGGCCTGCCGGTATTTTTCGATTTCCTTGATGGTGGCGTCGGTACTGGCGCTTTGCGCAGACGACGTCGACGCAACCAGCACACCCGCCAATGACGTCACGACCATTGCCGCCGCGAATGCGGCTCGCTTGATATATTGCATTTCACTCCTCCTGGAATGTGACAAAGTGTTATTAGTATTTGTGGCCGCATCTTTGGTCGCGCGGCTCTGGGCTAAATACGTACTAGGGTTTCAGGTACACAAAGCTTTCCTTGGCCTGCAGGCGACCGATCTCCACGACACCCGAGGGCACCAGTTTTACCTGTGGCAGCAGTTTTTTCGGATCGATCTTTCTCGACTTCAGCGTAATTTCGCAGACGCGAAATTCAACCCCGCGTGCAGCAAGTTCCTCAACCGGTATGTTGTAGGGATTGCCGGTCGCATTGGCGGCACCATCGAGCAAAAAATCGACACCCTGCGCATGTGCGACCACGACAATTTTTGTTGTGGGCGCGACATCGAGGTGATTTTTGATATTACGAAGCCCTTTGGTCGCCTGTTCAAATCCTGCGTCAAAGTGATAAACGACCTTGATCGGATCCTCCTTACCGGCGGCATAAGCAAAGGAAATTGAGGTGCCCGCCACAAACACGAGCACCGTACGCGTTATCCTAGAAAACAAGTTCATGTTCGTCTCTCCTCAGGCAATCGTCGCTTCGTCGGACCGCTTGTCACCTTTGTTATCCGTCCAGGTGACCACCACTTTTTCGCCTACTTTGCCACCCGAAAACCGGAACTCCAAAAAAGGATTTTTAGAAACAGCTGGCCCCCATTGCGCGGACAAGACGGTCTTGCCGTTATGCGTCGCGACCACGCTCTGGATGAACCATGCGGGAACAGTCTTACCAGCAGAGTCTTTACGCTGACCGGTTTCCATCTCATGCGCCATCAATACCTTTACCACCACTTTGTCGCCCATCATGCTGGCGCGAATTTTCATCGGATCTGCCATTTGAATCTCCTAAGTCTTTTAGTTCAACTGCAAAGTTGCCTTGCTTCCGGATCAAGCTATTCGTGAATATGAAGTTACCTTGCTATCGCACCCAGCAATTCGCTCTATAAGGCGAATGCAAATTTGCTATGCGACCGCACCCAGCCATTCGCCCCTCAGGGCGAATGCCGTTCGCCGAGCGTTGGATGCACGCAGGGCGAGACGGGAATTCGGCCTCGTCGCCTGCGCGACGAGCCGCCGTCGAGCGGGCGAAAGCTCCATCTTTCGCGCCGGCCCACGGGCCATCCAACGAAACCCTCGGCTTACCCACCACATCCACCCAGAGTGACTTTTATTTCCTTGGTCGCGTAATAATATTTGCCATCCGCTTTCACCACCGCATGCACGTTCGAGGTCTGGCCCATCTTGACCCGAGT
>JBKJVA010000204.1:0-4016 GCA_046589675.1 Usitatibacteraceae bacterium | reverse complement strand
TCGCAAGGGGAAAAAAAGCTTCTCGATATCGCCAGCGCCTTCGCGCTCTCGCCGGAAGTGATCCTGCTGGATGAGCCTACCAGCGGCGTATCGAGCGGCGACAAGCACGGCATCATGAGAAATGTGATAGACGCCGCCCGGCGTGCCGGCGTGAAGGCCATCATCCTCGTCGAGCACGACATGGATCTTGTCGCCGAATATTCCAGCCGGATTGTGGCGTTGACGGCGGGCAGGGTGCTCGCTGACAGGCCACCGGCGCAGTTCTTCAACGACCCTGAGATCATCAATGCTGTCGTGGGCAAGATGGTCGGGAAGTTGGCAAAAGGCGGATGATGCTCGCGATCAAGCAACTCACGGTCGATATCCAGAATAGCCGCATCCTGCGCGGTATTTCGCTCGATGTGGCGGCGGGGCAACTGGTATGTCTGGTTGGGCGCAATGGTGCCGGCAAGACCACCATGTTTCGCACCATCATGGGCTTTCTGAAGCCGATCTCGGGAACAGTACAGTTCCAGAATCAGACGCTCGCTGATATGCCTACGCACCGCATCGCGCAACTGGGTATCGGCTACGCGCCGGAAGAGAGCCAGGTGTTCGGCGATCTCACCGTAGCCGAAAACATCGAGCTGCCTACCTGGACACGGCCCGGTGGGCGCGACGCGAAATCGCGCATCGATCAGGTTTACGAAATTTTTCCGAAGCTACGGCTTTACGAAAAACGTGGCGGTAACCAGCTCTCCGGCGGCGAGCGCAAAATGGTCTCCATCGCGCGGGCGCTCACCCTTGACCCGCAACTGCTGTTGCTCGATGAACCATTCGAGGGCTTGTCGCCTGCGATCATCCCCAGCATCAGCGAAGGCATCGCATCGATTCGTCGCCTCGGTCACGCTGTCCTCATGGCCGAATCCAATGTCCACCACATTCCCGACCACGCCGATAGCCTTTACGTATTGGAGCGCGGTGAAATCATTTACCAAGGCAAGCCCGGTGATACCTATCCGTCCGAAGTGATGAAGATCATCACCGGTGGTGCGTAGAAGGTACTGTTATGCCAAAAATTCTTTCCCGGCAACAGATTGACCAGTTCTGGCGCGACGGCTGCATCTTCCCCATTCGCGTCATGTCGGAAGCCGACGCTCTCGATATCCGGAGACGCCTCGAAGCGTTCGAGCACAGCACTGGCGGGCCGCTCAAGGGCGATTTGCGCCACAAGTCGCACCTGCTGTTCTCATGGCTCGGCGACCTCGTACGGCAACAGCATATCGTCGATGCGATCGAAGACCTGTACGGCCCGAACCTGCTGTGCTGGACCACCAATTTCTTCATCAAGGAGGCGAGTAATCCCGCTTTCGTTTCCTGGCATCAGGATTCGACATACTGGGGACTCGACAAACCTGACGTCGTCACCGCATGGATCGCGCTCACACCAAGCAATGCGTCCAACGGTGCCATGGGCTTTATTCCTGGCACCCATACCAGCGAGCAGATTCCCCATCGAGATACCTTCGCGAAAAACAATCTGCTCACGCGCGGACAGGAAGTTGCCGTTGATGTGGACGATAAAGATGCGGTCACGATCACGCTCAAGCCCGGCGAAATGTCGCTGCACCATGTGCGCCTTGTGCACGGCTCGCCACCAAATCTTTCCGACGACCGGCGCATCGGTTTCGCGATTCGCTACGTCCCGACGACGGTGGCGCAGATCGCGGGCGATGACAGCGCCACGCTGGTGCGCGGCGTGGATGAACATCATCACTTCGCGCCCGAGCCCCGACCCATAGCGGATATGGATCCGGCGTTCGTCGCGCTGCACAAGCAAATCACCGAGCGCAATGCGCAGATACTCTATCGCGGCACAACGGTGAAGAGTTACAACGACCCCAATGCCCTTCCGGACCGAGCGTCGTGAGTGTACAGGTCGCAAAGGCGCGAGCGTTCCAGCAGCACCATCTGGGGCCACAGATTCTGCTAATCGCGAACGCGTGGGACGCAGCCAGCGCGCGCGTGTTTGAGGATGCGGGCATGGTTGCCATTGGCACTGGCAGCGCGGGCATTGCCTTTAGCCACGGTTATCCCGACAACGAACGCATCCCGCGCGACATTATTCTCAATGCCACGCGTGAAATCGTCAGGGCTGTGAAGGTGCCGGTGACGGCCGATATTCTCACCGGTCTTGGCGAGTCGGTGGAAGAGATTGTTGCCACCGTAAGGGAAATTATCGCGATGGGTGCCGTTGGTATCAACATCGAGGACGGGACCGACGACGGGCCGCGCCTTGTGGATATTGCGCAGCAGGTTGAGAAAATCCGCGCGGTCTGCGATGCCGTGAAAATGTCCGGTGTGCCGATTGTAGTGAATGCGCGCACAGACAGCTTTTGGCTCAGGCTCGGCGATGCAAAGGCGTCTCTGCGCGATAGCATAGACCGCGCCAACCGCTACCGGGAAGCTGGTGCCGATTGCCTGTTTGTTCCCGCTGTTACCGACCGCGAGACCATCAAGACGCTGGTCGAAGAAATTAACGGGCCGCTGAACATACTCACGATACCCGGCTGTCCGTCGATCAGCGAACTTCAACAACTCGGTGTGCAGCGTGTCAGCGAAGGTTCGGGGCCGATGCGTGCCGCGATGATGCTCACGCGTCGCATTGCCGAGGAACTGCTGCGGACCGGCACGTATACACGCTTTCACGAGGACGCCATTGCATACCAGGAAGCCAACAAGCTCTTCGAGTAGGGCGGAAATTGCGCGTCCAATTGCGGGGTTGCCGAATCCGGCAGCGCAAACCGTAAGTAGGCAACAAGCTGCCTTACAATTCCGGTATGACGGACTACATCATTGTTGGCAGCGGCTCGGCCGGTTGCGTGCTCGCCGCACGATTGAGCGAAGATCCCGCCGTCAAGGTAACTTTGCTTGAAGCCGGCCCCCCCGACCAGAGCGTGCTGATTCACTGCCCGGCAGGACTCGCGTTGATGGCACAGACCGGGCAGGCCAACTGGGCTTTCAACACCGTGCCGCAGCCAGGTCTCAATGGCAGAAGCGGCTATCAGCCGCGAGGCAAGGTGCTGGGCGGATCGAGTTCCATCAACGCCATGGTCTATGCGCGTGGCCATCATGGCGACTACGATCATTGGGCTTCCCTGGGTAATCCGGGCTGGTCGTTTGATGAAGTACTGCCATATTTCAAACGTGCCGAACACAACGAACGCGGTGCCGACCTGTTTCACGGCGTAGGCGGGCCGCTCAATGTCATGGATTTACGCAGCCCCAATCGCTTCGGGTCAATATTCGTCGAGGCGGGAAAGCAGGCTGGATTTCCGGTGAACCGCGATTTCAACGGTGCCGAGCAAGAGGGCGTCGGGCTTTATCAGGTGACGCACAAAAATGGCGAGCGCTTCAGCACTGCCAGGGCCTACCTCACGCCCAACCTCGCACGCCCGAATCTGCAAGTCATCACCGGTGCGCACACCACACGCGTTTTGCTGGAGGGGCACCGCGCCGTCGGTGTCGAATATCGCCAGGGCGGCAGGTTGCATCAAATTAAAGCGCAGCGCGAGGTGTTGCTATGCGCGGGTGCGTTGCAGTCGCCGCAAATTCTCATGTTGTCAGGGATCGGGCCTGCCGCACATCTGATGCAACACGGCATCGCGGTGGTGCACGACCTTGCCGGTGTCGGTGCCAATTTTCACGATCACATCGATACCGTGCAGGTTTACGACGCGCCGCGTCTAAAAGAACTGTTCGGCCTGTCGCTGACCGGCGCGTGGCATACGCTGAAGGGTATGTTCGAGTGGCACCAGCGGCGCACGGGTGTCCTGACAACTAATTTTGCCGAAGCAGGTGGCTTCATCAAGAGCCGTGCCGAGGAGGCAATTCCCGATCTGCAACTGCATTTCGTCATTGGAAAATTGCTCGATCATGGCCGCAAGATTGTATTCGGGCATGGTTTCTCCTGCCACGTTTGTTTGCTGCGCCCGCAAAGCCGCGGCAGTGTCACGCTTGCCAGTGCTGATCCGCTG
>JBKJVA010000121.1:0-2634 GCA_046589675.1 Usitatibacteraceae bacterium | reverse complement strand
GGGGATATTCATGCGACACATGCCGATCATCGCGCCCGGCATATTCTTGTCGCAGCCGCCGATGGCCAGCACACCGTCCATGAATTGCGACTGGCAGGCGGTCTCGATCGAGTCCGCGATAACCTCACGCGAGACCAGCGAATACTTCATCCCTTCGGTACCCATCGAGATGCCATCGGTGACGGTGATGGTGCCAAACATCTGTGGCATGCCACCAGCCTCACGAATCGCGGCGTCGGCAGCATCGGCCAGCGGCTGGATGCCGGCGTTGCAGGGGTTGAGGGTGGAGTGGCCGTTGGCCAGACCGATGAATGGCTTTTGGAAGTCGGCGTCCTGGTAGCCGATGCCGCGCAGCATGGAGCGGTTGGGCGCGCGTTCATTGCCTTGGGTGATGGTGAAGGAGCGGTATTTTGGGGTGGTCATATGATCGCTTTCGTGCAGAACTACATTCAATGGCAAACTAGCAGCATTCTACAAGAGAGTATTTTTTGCCATGCTGATCCATCCCCAATTCGACCCCATCGCCATCTCGCTTGGGCCCATCGCGGTCCGCTGGTACGGGCTCATGTACGTCGCCGCGTTCGTGCTTTTTCTGGTGTTGGGGCATATGCACATGAAGCGCCGCCCCGATCTTGGTTTCACGAAACAGAATCTCGACGATCTGCTTTTTTACGGCATGCTCGGCGTGGTGCTGGGTGGCAGACTGGGCTTCGTGCTGTTTTACAAGCCGATATACTACCTCTCACATCCACTTGAGATTTTTTACATCTGGCAGGGCGGCATGTCGTTTCACGGCGGCTTCCTCGGGGTGCTGGTGGCAATGCTGCTGTTTGGCAGGAAGACCAACCGCACTTTCTTTCAGGTAACCGATTTCATTGCGCCGCTGGTGCCAACCGGCCTGGCAGCCGGGCGGCTTGGCAATTTCATTAACGGCGAACTGCCCGGCCGCGTCACGGACCCGAATGTGTGGCCGTGGGCAATGTGGTTCCCACAAACCGATGCCACCGCCATCGCGCGGCACCCGTCGCAGCTCTATCAGTTTGCGATGGAAGGCATACTGCTTTTCGTGATTCTCTGGCTGTATTCACGCAAGCCGCGGCCGGTGGGTGCCGTGTCGGCGATATTTTTGATCGGCTACGGCAGTTTCCGGTTTCTGGCTGAATTCGCGCGCGAGCCGGATAGTTTTCTCGGCTTATTATCGATGGGCATGTCGATGGGGCAGTGGCTGTCGTTACCGATGATATTGGCCGGAATTGCATTGCTGGTGCTGACAAATCGCAAACATCCCAACTAGTCCACATCGGCGAGTCATAAAAATACCATGTTAATCAATGGCATATACCGATAAACCCTAACCGCTTGACGACTATCATTTATTATTGTGCAATGCACAATTACTCTTGAATCGATTCGTTAAAAAGCCTAAGGGAACGCATGAAATTCTGTATCGTCGGCGCAGGGGCCATCGGTGGCTTTGTTGGCGCGAAACTCGCGCTGGCAGGCGAGGATGTCACCTTCATCGCGCGTTGGAAAAATCTCGACGCCATTCGTACTCGCGGCATGACCGTGAAAATGAACGACGGAACAGTGTTGGTCGCCATGGGCGCAAAAGCCACTGACAGCTTTGCAGCGGTCGGCCATGTCGATTGCGTGATCCTCGCATTGAAATCGCATCAGGTGGAGGCCGTGGTGTATCAGTTGCCGCCGTTGCTCGGCCCCAAAACCACCATCATCACCATGCAGAACGGCATCCCGTTCTGGTATTTTCACCAGCACGGTGGTCCCTTGGAAGGCGCAACTGTGGAGGCGGTCGATCCGCGCGGCGTGTGCAAGGACGGTATTCCGGCTGAACGCATTATCGGTTGCGTGGTTTATCCCGCAACAGAATTGATCGCACCGGGCCTGGTCCGACACGTGGAAGGGGATCGTTTTCCGCTGGGAGAACTCAATGGGTCCATCAGTAATCGCGTCAAGGATTTATCAGATATTTTTGCAAAATCAGGATTAAAAGCGCCGGTATTGGAAAATATTCGCAATGAAATCTGGTTGAAACTCTGGGGCAATCTCACGTTCAATCCGATATCGGCATTGACGCACGCGACTTTGCAGGATATTTGTCAGTTTCAGCTGGGTCGCGAATTGGCGGCGAACATGATGAAAGAGGCCCAAGCCGTTGCTGAAAAACTCGGTGCGTCATTTCGTGTGAGCCTGGAAAGGCGTATCGAAGGCGCTGAAAAAGTGGGCAGGCACAAGACCTCGATGCTGCAGGATGTCGAAGCAGGTCGCGCCATCGAGATCGACGCGCTGGTGGGTTCGGTTGTCGAGCTTGGTCGGCTGACCGGCGTACCGACACCGACCATTACCGCGATCTATCAGGCGTCGAAGTTGTTGGCGCATACGATCGAGACGGAAAAAGTGGCGGTGCGCGGCATTGAACTTCCGCAGGTTTAGTCACGCAACATTAATGCTGCGATGTGGTTGCCAGTCGCAGCTATTTTGGATGCGATGTGAACTGCGTTATCCAAGTTGACTGGATGGGCTAGAATATTCTTGTCATCGGGGATGTAGCTCAGCTGGGAGAGCGTCGCGTTCGCAATGCGAAGGTCGAGAGTTCGATCCTCTTCATCTCCACCA
>JBKJVA010000060.1:0-12569 GCA_046589675.1 Usitatibacteraceae bacterium | reverse complement strand
ACGCCGCCACCCAAGGCGATGAGCGTGGTTTTGCGGTCACAGGCGTGTGCGAGCAGCGCATCAAAAATTTGATTAAGTGCTGGCCAGTCTTTGAATTGCTCGCCATCGGGCAGGGATATCGGCAGTACATCCACACCAATTCGCCGCAGCGCGCCAGCGAGTGCTTGCCCGTACAGAGGATCGAGCGTCTCATTGGTAACAAGTGCCACCCTTGGCGCAGGTAGAAAAGCCGCCAGGCGTGTGGTGTCGGCGAGCAGAGCAGCACCGATCAGAATCGGATAACTGCGTTCGCCGAGCGATACCTGTAGTGTTACTTCTGTCAGTGCGCTTTGGCTCATTGCGTGGTTGTCATGGTGAGGGGGCGGGAACTTCCCAAAGCTGATTTTGCACCAAGCGGCGGGCAATATCCTGCGCGAGCCTGGTGACTTTGGGATAGCCAGCGGTCTCGACGACCAAATCCGCGATTTCAGCATAAAGCGGTTCACGGATTTCCAGCAATGCGGCCAGCACTGCACGCGGATTTTCTGCGCGCAGCAGTGGTCGTTTGTTGTCGTGTCGGGTTCTCGTCCAGAGATCGTCAAGTTTAGCGCGTAGGTAAACAACCACGCCGGTTGCGTGCAATCGCTCGCGGTTTTCCGCCAGCAAAATCGCGCCCCCGCCTGTAGCAACCAAAATATCCGAGCGAGCGCTCAGTTCGGACATCAATGCCGTTTCGCGCTGGCGGAATCCGGCTTCGCCTTCGAGCTCAAAAATGGTCGTGATCGCCACGCCCGTTCGATCAGTCAAAGCGTGGTCCGCGTCGATAAACGTAAGGTGAAGGTATTTCGCCAATGCCCTTCCGATGGTACTTTTGCCTGAGCCGGGCATGCCGATCAAATAAATATTGCGTTTTTTTTCAGACATGGAGGACTTCGCTGCAACCAGCGACAGCTATGGCCGGGATCAAACAAAACGGGGCACCCTTGTGAGTGCCCCGAGAGGGAGAAGGAAAATTTGTTTTTAGCCGTGCGGCGGGGGTTCCCGTTAGCAGAATCGGTTTACCTTACGCTCAAGGCGTCCTTGATAATCCGTGGCGTGATGAAAATCAGCAGCTCGGTTTTGTCCTGTTGCTTTATTGTTCTCTTGAATAAGTTGCCCAGGAATGGAATGTCACCCAGCAACGGCACTTTGCTGACGTCGGTACGGATCGTGGTTTCAAAAATACCGCCCAGCACGGCCGTTTCGCCGTTATCCACCAGCACAGAGGTTTTCACGGTCTTGGTATCAATCGATGGAATGCCCGCAAAAATCTGCCCGACCGAATCTTTCTTGATTTCAATATCCATGATCACCTTGTCATCCGGCGTAATTTGTGGCGTCACTTCAAGCGACAGCACTGCAGGTTTAAAACTGATCGTGGTGCCTCCGCTCGAAGACTGGGTCGCATAGGGAATTTCCGTACCCTGCGTTATCGTGGCTTTCTTTTTGTCCGGGGCAACGATGCGCGGGTTCGATACGACCTTGCCGCGGCCATCGGATTCGAGTGCAGAAAGCTCAAGACTTACCAGATTACCGTTGGCAACATTGAGGATGGAGAGAGCGAGGGTACCTGCTGCGGCAGTCACGGGAAGATTTACATTAGGGATCACTGGCGCTGTCAGACTACCGCCTGCGACTGCCGCCGACGAATTGAGGTCGGGTGCAACGCCGAAATTGCGCCCATTCCTATTGCTGCCAGCAATGAACCCGAATTTCGCGCCCAGTTGTGAACCCCACTTATCATCGGCGATAACGATGCGGGCCTCGATCAGTACTTGGCGAACCGGGATATCCAGTTGGGCGATGAGCTTCCTGACTTCATCCAGTTTGGTTGGGGTATCGTTGACGAAAAGCGTGTTGGTGCGAGGGTCCGAAGTGGCCCGCCCTCTTTTGGAAAGTATGTTCTGATCCTTGTTGGTAATCAGAGATTGCACATCGATGGCTTTCGCATACGACAACTGAAAGCTTTCGGTGCGTAGCGCTTCGAGCTCGGAGATCTGCTGGCTTGCTTCAAGTGCCAATTTTTCCTTTGTGGCAAGCTCATCCGAAGGCGCGATCAGCACCACGTTGCCACTTTTGCGTTTCGACAAACCTTTTGCCTGGAGAATGATATCTAGCGCCTGATCCCAGGGGACATCTTTGAGCCGCAAAGTAAGACTGCCGCCAACGGTGTCGCTGGTAATGATATTGAGGCCGGTGAAATCAGCGATCACCTGCAACACCGCGCGTACTTCAACATTCTGGAAATTCAACGATAATTTTTCGCCGTTATAACCCGCGCCCTGTACCAGCTTGTTCGGCTCTTCCTTGAGCTGTTTTACTTCGACGATGAACTGCGTGTCGGTCTGATAGGCCGAATATTCCCAAAGTCCTTTGGGTTCGATAATCATCCGCGTGGCTGCACCCTGGCTCACCAAATCCACCAGTCGGACGGGAGTAGCGAAGTCGAGCACATCCAGTCGACGCAATAGATTGCGAGGTGCTGAGGTGTTGATAAAATCGACGATGACGTTCTTGCCTTGAAGCCGAATGTCGATGCCGGTATTGGGTGACGAGAGGTCGACGATGACCCGACCCTCGCCATTCGCGCCACGCCGGAAATCAACATCGCGGATGCTGAATTTCTGTTCGCTGGACGCGGTGGCACTTTCGGCAAACTTCGTCGTCTGTATCGTTTCTTTGACCACGCTTGGCAAGCCGCCGTCGATGCTGATAACTAGTGATTTGCCATCCAGTGCGGTCGCGTAGGTGAGGCTGCGGGTCAGGTTGACCACCATACGGGTACGACCGCCGCTCTCAACGACGCTAACCGAGCGCACATCCCCTTCTCCGATGTCTACCGTGTTTTTTCCCAAGCCATTGACGACGTTGGGTAGATCAATGGCAATGCGGGCAGGATTAGTTACCGTAAAACCGGGCGGGACAACAGCGAGCGGGTCTTTGAAATTGACGCGGAGAATAACCTTGCCGCCTTGAAGCATTGACGTGTTTATAGATTCAAGCAGATTTGGCTGGGCCTGCTGAGCGACAACACTGAGGCTGAAGAATATCCCCATCACTGTCGCAAAGCCCGCAAACAGGCGAAATACCATCCCGGAGGCACGTGCGTCCGGCATGGCTAGAGTTTGATCGGTATGGCTCACTGTTACCTCCCAGTTCCTTCGAGCAGGGGCAGCACGCTCTGGCGTTCTGTCCAGTCTCCGGCGGTGTCTTGTACGATTTCTTTGAGTTTTACTTCTGTATCGGTAATCTCGGTGATCAGCCCAAAATTCTGCCCGAGATAGTTGCCCTTCTTGACCCGATATAACGTTTTTTCTGCTTTTACGAGGGCATAGGTAGCACCCAACTGCGTCAGCGTACCGACCATTTTCAATTGCTCCAACGGATACGCCTCAAGGGGTTCCTTGCGGCGATTCAAATCGGGGGCCAATCCTCCGCCGGCACCTTCGTTTTGCCTGATCGCCAATTTGCGTGGCTTGAAGGGATCAGGCAAATCAAAACCTTCATACGCAAACGGCGTGAATGGTTTGACTTGTGGAAGTGGGTCGATCTTCCGGGTGGCGCTCTTATCGGAATCTTTGACGAAACTGCGAAGATCCGAGAACCCCTCACCACACCCTGCCAGAGTGATGGCGAGCGGCAGCAAGAGTGCTAATTTCATGGCGCGCGTAATCACTTGGCCCCCGGTTTCGCCGGCGCGGGTTTAGTGGCACTTTTTGCCACCTTGCGTTGGGCCGCAACTTCATCAGGGTCGAGATAACGATACGTTTTCGCTACCGCATCCATCGACAGCACGCCGTCTTTGCCTGTCACGATGTTCAAGTCATTGAGCAGCACAATGCGGGGCAGTTTGGAAATGTCACTCGCGAATGCACCCAGATCGTGATAATTGCCATTCACCTTTAAATTGATCGGTCGCTCTGCATAAAACTCGGTCAGGTTTTCCGTTGCTGCAGGTTTGAACAGGTCAAACTGCAATCCCCGACCCAACCCTGCCTGGTTGATGTCAATGAGCAAAGCATCCATTTCAGACCGGGTTGGCAATTGCTTGAGCAGGGCTCCAAACGCCTGCTCAATCTCTGCGCGCTGCTGTTGATAAGCCTCGAGGTTAACCGCGAGCTTTTTCTTTTCAACAAAAACATTTTTAAGTTCTACCTCTTTTTTCTCCTCTTTAGCCAGATTTTCAAGTTGCGTTTGATAAGACAATAAGTAGCCGACCACCAAAATCAGAATGAAAATTATCACCATGGAGACGATTTTGAAGGGCCATGGCCACCCGCCTGGGTTCTTTACATCTAACTGCTTAAGTTCGGCAAACCACTTGTTCATTTTTTTGTCTCCGCCGTCTTAGCGGGAATCGTACCTTTGGTTCCACCTTTACCATCGTCGGCGACGACGCGTTTGATAAGGAAATCAAGGATGAATTCGTTGGCACGCTGTGTATTCAATATGACGGATTTGATCTCGATGAGATTCGGGCTGCCAAGGTAGGGCGATGCTTCAATATTACGCATGAATGCCGAAACACGCGCATTCGACTGTGCATAGCCGGTGACGCTTATCTTGGCACCAGTTTGTTTAATGGACTTGAGGTACAAGCCTTCTGGTAACTGACGCAACAGCTGGTCTAGCAAATAGACCGGTTCAGATCGATTGCTTTGCAGCCCTTCCACAACCTGTTTTTTCGACAGCAGTGATGCGGTCTCTTCGCGAATCCGCTTGATCTCGTCAATTTGTTTGTCGAGCGTGGTGATTTCGGTCGTGAGATAATTGTTGCGGGCCTTCTGGTTGTCGATTTGTGTGTCAAAGACAAACCAAAGCAGACCTGCGACGGCAACGCCAACGGCAGCTGCCAGTCCGGCCAGAATCGCAAACTGTTTTTGCCGCGCTTTGCGTTTTTCTTCGCGGTGCGGGAGTAAGTTGATGCGAATCATGCTGGATCAAACCTCCGCATTGCAAGCCCGCACGCGACCATCAATGCTGGCGCGTCAATGGTCAATTGACGGGGTTTTACCTTGGACGAGAGCGCCATGTTTGCAAATGGATTCGCAACGACGGTGTGCACCTGCGTTCGCTGCGCGACCATTTCTTCCAATCCATCGAGCACCGCACAGCCACCGGAAAGCACAATGTGGTCGACCTTGTTGAACTGCGTTGAGGTGAAAAAAAACTGCAGCGCACGCGAGATTTCCAGAACAATTTTTTCATTGAAAGGCTGCAACACATCGGGTCCGTAATTGTCCGGAAGCCCGCCTGATTTCTTCGCGACTTCCGCCTCTTCAGCGGGCATGCCGAATTGCCTGGAAATGTCCTGGGTAAGCTGGTAGCCACCGAGTTGCTGCTCGCGTGCGTAAACCTGCTGCTCCTCATGCATCACGATTACCCGCGTCGACTGCGCACCGATATCGACAATTGCGGTAACGTCCTTAGCCTCAATACCGGAGGCGCTGCCCATTATCATTTCGAACGCAGCAAGCGCTGCGTAGGATTCAACGTCCATTACGGTCGTTTTCAGGCCGGCTGCCTCGGCGACCGCGACCCGATCCTCGATTTTTTCTTTGCGAGAGGCGGCGATTAAAACTTCAACTTCATCTTCACTGTTCGGCGTCGGCCCAATGACCTGAAAATCGAGATTTACCTCGTCCAGACTAAACGGAATGTACTGATTGGCCTCGGTTTGAACCTGATACTCCATGTCCTCTTCGCGCTGATTGCCGCTAAGGTTGACCTTTTTGGTTATCACGGCAGCCGCCGGCAGCGCCAAAGCGATATTCTTGATGCGCGTCGCCATTTGTTTATGCGCACGTCGCATCACTTCACCTGCTGCTTCGATATTGGCGACGTTACCGTCGGTAATCGTATCCTTCGGCAACGGTTCAATGACGTAGCGCTCTACCCGATAGAGCCCTTTACCCGCTTCCGCCAATTCCACCATCTTAATGTAGGACGAACTGATGTCGACCCCGATGAGAGGCTGCGTTGTCGCGCGCAAAAAATCAAACTGGGATGCCAGCTTTTCTTTCAGCATGGTGGTTGAACTGCCCCTGTTGTATTGAGTACTTACGGCTTACAACGCACAAATTACATTAAATGCTAGCAACAACCTTTGGACGTGTAAAGCATTTTCTTTCAAACCTCGAAAAAGCTTTAATTGGAATCTCAACTTGGTCGGTGTCACAATCTTGCCATTATGTTGTCTCATCGTGTTTGGTATCGCTAGGCGCAGCATCTTGGTCGCCCCGATATAATGCAATGTAATGATCGTAACAACAGGCAGATATGACCCTACGCTGGTGGTTTTACCCCCTCGTCTTATTAACTTCGCTGGCACTGGTTGCGGTCGGCATTGTCATGCTGACGGTGGTTTTGTTATACCCAAACCTGCCTTCAATTGAGGCGGTAACCGATTACCGGCCGAAATTGCCGCTTCGCGTTTTTACGGTCGAAGGCGACATTATCGGGGAATTCGGCGAGGAGAAGCGTTCCTTCGTCCGTGTGCAGGATTTCCCCGCGATCATGAAGCAGGCGGTCATTTCAGCTGAAGATGAACGATTCTATCAGCATGGCGGCGTAGATTACTTGGGTCTGATGCGGGCAGCAGCGACCAACGTTCTCGCTGGCAAGATCAAGGGAGGGGCCTCGACCATTACGCAGCAAGTTGCGCGAAACTTCTTTCTGAGTAACGAGCAAACGCTCACGCGTAAAATTTCGGAGTGGTTACTCGCTTTCAAAATTGAAAAGAGTCTGACTAAGGATCAGATCCTGGAAGTCTATCTAAATCATATCTTTCTTGGCAATCGTGCTTTCGGATTTGCCGCCGCAAGTCGCGTCTATTACAACAAAGATATCGGTCAGCTAAGCGCCGCCGAGGCCGCCATGTTAGCGGGTATACCCAAGGCACCTTCGTTGTATAACCCATTTAACAATTTGAACCGCGCAACATTGCGACAACAGTATGTATTGCGTCGTATGAATGAGTTGGCTTTCTTGAACGAAGACGCATTAAAGGCGGCCAAGGCAGAGGTGCTTAAATTTAGCCGCGCAAGGCAAATGTACCCCGTGAACGCGGAGTACGTCGCCGAAATGACACGTCAGTCAATATTTGAACAGTATGGCGATAAAGCCTACGTGGGCGGTATTCGTGTCTATACCACCATTCGCAAGTTGGATCAGGACGCGGCGCTACTCGCACTCCGCAAAGGTGTCCTTGAATATGATCGGCGACACGGGTACCGTGGGCCAGAAGGGTCGGTGACTCTGCCCGCCGACAAGGAGGCGGCGGAAGAAGTCATCGAAGAAGCGCTACAAGAGAAAGAAATTATCGGCGATTTAGTGCCGGCCGTCGTTTTAGCGGCAGATATTAAGCAAGTGATCGCTCACACAAAGCGAGGGGACACGGTTACCCTCACAGGTGATTCGCTAAAATTCATCGCGCGCGCATTGGGCGAAAAGGCGTCGCCATTGAAACCGATTCGCGGCTCTGTCATTCGCTTGGCAGCAGATGAAAAAGGTCAGTGGTCAGTCGCCCAGCTACCGCGTGTCGAAGCGGCCTTGGTGTCAGTAGATCCGGCCAACGGCGCAATTCGCGCATTGGTCGGCGGATTTGATTTTACCTCCAATAAGTTTAACCACGTCACACAAGCCCTGCGCCAGCCGGGTTCGAGTTTCAAGCCGTTTGTTTATTCCGCCGCGCTGGAAAAAGGCTTTACGCCAGCAACGGTCGTGAACGACGCGCCGGTCGTCTTCGATCCAGGTCGCAACGGCGGGCAAATCTGGGAACCGAAAAATTACGACAATAAATACGAAGGCCCGATGCGATTGCGTCAGGCATTGGCGAAATCCAAGAACATGGTATCCATTCGGGTATTGCAGACAATCGGCCCAAACTACGCGCAAGACTACATTACCCGGTTCGGGTTTGACCCGAAACAGCACCCCGCTTACCTGACGATGGCCCTGGGCGCTGGATCGACGACGCCGCTGCAGATGGCGGGCGCATATGCGGTTTTTGCTAATGGTGGGTACCGCATCAAACCTTACTTCATCTCCAAGATCACTGACGACAAAGGCGGGATTTTATTTGAGGCCTCACCCGAGACCGTGGGCGGTGAGGATGCAAAGTCCGACGCGAGTAACAAGGCTGCGGAGCGGGTCATTGATCCCCGCAATGCATTTATCATGACCAGTTTATTGCGCGATGCGGTCCGCTATGGCACGGCGGCTCGTGCCATGTCTCTGGGACGCAATGACCTTTCCGGTAAAACCGGGACCACCAATGACAGTCTGGATGCATGGTTTGCCGGCTTTAATTCGGGCCTCGTCGCGGTAACCTGGATAGGTTATGACAACCCCGTTTCGCTGGGAGAAGCTGAAACTGGAGGCGGTGCATCACTGCCGATATGGATGTACTACATGGCGAAAGCGCTGAAAGGTGTCAAGGAACAGCCGTTCGAACCACCTGCAAGGGTGGCGCTGGTCCCGCTTGGTGGTGAAGGCAAAGATGGGAAACCGCTAATGGAATTCGTTTACGCTGAGAACGTCGGTAACGTCGGTGACGGGCCAGGCGCACTTCGCGAGGCAAATAAGCCCTCCGAGGAGGTAAGAAATCAAATTTTCTAGCCGCGGTCGGACTTAAATAAACTAAAAGCCGATTTCTTTTGCGCCAAACAGGGCTGCTTGCGTTCTACCAACCGCTTTCGTTCATTTTAATGGGAACATGTGTGAAACGGCGACGATCAGGGCGTGAGTCGGCTAATAAGCAATCCCCGCGCCGCGATCTCAGGGGAGAGATTGCCTATCTGGCCGCGCGCCTGATCGCTGAGGACGGGATAACCACCTTTGCCGCAGCCAAACAAAAAGCCGCCCGGCAAATGGGCATCACAGAGCATGGCTCGTTACCGGACAACCACGAAATTGACGTGGCGTTGAGATCGTATCAAGCGATATTCCAGGGCGATTCACAGCCGCAGGAATGCCAGGCTTTGCGGCAGATTGCCGTTGACACAATGCGCTGGCTGGGTCGTTTCTCGCCGTGGCTGGTCGGTGCCGTACTCAGCGGGTCGGCCAACCGTTTTTCGCCGATTGAACTGGAAATCGTCGCGAACGACGCCAAGCAACTGGAAATGTTTTTGCTGAACGAAGGGTTTCAGTTCAAAACGCACACCAGACCCCTCACTCTGGCGCAACGTGGCGACACATTGCACCATGTTTTGACATATGAAATATTGTTTAATGAAATTCCTATCGTCATCGCGTTCTACCCGGATCATGCGGTGCGGGCGGCCCATAGTCCGCGCCACAGTCTAAAACACGCGAGGGTACAACTGGCAGATGTTGAGCTACTGCTCAACATCTGAGTCATTTGTCCGTAAGTAATGCGGCTGCTTCCATGGCATAGTAAGTGAGAATGCCATCGGCACCAGCACGCTTGAAGGCCAGCAGAGTTTCCATCATGCACGCCTCACCATCTAGCCATCCATTTTGGGCGGCTGCCTTCAGCATCGCGTATTCACCGGACACCTGATAAACCAGTGTGGGTACGCCGAAAGTAGATTTGGCACGTTGAACAATATCCAGATATGGCATGCCCGGCTTGACCATCACCATATCAGCGCCCTCTTGAAGGTCGAGCGCGATCTCGCGCATCGCCTCGTCCGAATTACCGGGATCCATCTGGTAATTTTTCTTGTCGCCCCTGCCAAGATTGCTCGATGAGCCTACCGCGTCGCGAAACGGTCCGTAAAAATTACTGGCGTATTTTGCGGCGTAGGCAAGAATCGCTGTGTGGATATGGCCTTTTGCGTCAAGCGCCTTGCGTATTGCGCCGATGCGTCCATCCATCATGTCCGATGGCGCAACAATATCCACGCCTGCCGACGCTTGCGTGATCGCCTGCTTTTCCAAAATGACGATGGTCTCATCATTGAGGATGTAACCCGTGGCGTCGATCACGCCATCCTGGCCGTGACTGGTGTATGGGTCCAGCGCGACATCGCAAACGATGCCAACATCCGGAAAGCGTTTCTTCAGCTCAATCACGGCCCGCGGCACCAAACCAACGGGATTAAATGCCTCTTCGCCGTTGGGTGTTTTCTTGTCTGCGTCGATCACCGGAAACAAGGCAATCGCGGGTATGCCAAGCCGTGCCACCTTGTCGACGACCGGATAGAGCAGGTCCAGCGAAAGTCGTTCCACGCCTGGCATCGAGGCAACGGCTTCACGCTTCCCATTGCCATCGCGTATGAACACGGGATACAACAAGTCGGCGGGTGAAAGCCTGCATTCGCGCACGAGGTCCCGCAGGAAACCGGTTCGTCGCAGACGACGCATGCGGCGCTGGGGGAATTGGCCAATATTCATGGATGGTGAAGAAAATGGGTAGAAAGGCTTCCGAGTCTACAACATGCGCGCGGAGCACGCTGATGCGCCCTCGCCCGCGAGGTTGAACTTTTCGAAAGAATACCCATCTCAGTTATTGAGGCGTTCGCGCCTCCCCGCTTCTCCTCCCTGAGCGGGGGCCTTAATCTCATTTAAGGCTTTTACCAACGGCCCGGGTTACCCCTTTTACCCGGGCCGTTTTCTTTTTCCAAACCGGTGTGTCTATGCATGCGATGCCAGCACGCATATCTTCTGTGCGCATTTTTCTGCCCTGCGTTTTAACGCCTAGTCGTGCCGAAGAGCCTGGCGATAGCACCTTCGGCCTCTTCTACCCCATCTTTCTTTAAAGACGAAAAAAGCTGCACGGTTGCATTATGTCCGCCAGCTTTCAACTGCTTGCTTACATCTCGAAGTGTGAGCGCCTGCTCACTTTTTGACAGCTTATCCGCCTTTGTTAAGAGACAATGAACCGGTTTTCCCGTCGGCAGATACCAGTCGAGCAGCTTGATATCAAGGGATTTTAATGGGTGTCGGGCATCCATAATTAGCACTAATCCATTCAACGCGCCCCGCGTGCTGACGTAAGCCGCCATCACGTTTTGCCAATGCGCTTTCACACGTGCGGGCACTTTCGCATAACCGTAGCCTGGAAGGTCGACCAAGGTACGGTCATCGCCTAACGAAAAGAAGTTGATGAGTTGAGTGCGGCCCGGTGTTTTTGACACGAACGCGAGACGCCTGTGATTGGCAAGCGTGTTTATGGCACTCGATTTACCTGCATTCGAGCGACCGACGAAAGCGACTTCCGCGCCAATATCCGGCGGCAATTGTTCGAGGTCGTGCGCGGAAGCGACGTACATGGCGCGATCAAATAAGCCCACAGTTTCCTCTTCTTGCGCGATCGGCTAAAATCACGGTTTAGGTCCACAGTCCAGCGGCAATAAAATCAAGGGATTGGTAATGAAACGCATTCTGATAACAGCAATATTGGCAATTTGTACAACACTAGTCCACGCCGCCACTGAAGTCGTGAAAGCAGAACCGGCAAAAGCGCCGACCAAAGCCGAAATCATGGCGCGGGGCCAACAAATTGCGGGCGCTGTTTGCGTTGCCTGTCACGGTCTGGATGGGATGAGCGCCGTTTCGGGCAATCCGAACATCGCTGGCATGCCCGAACAGTATATCGCCAAGCAGCTTGGGCTCTTCAAGTCGGGGAAACGCAAAAATGCCATCATGCAGGGAATGGTCGCCAATTTGTCAGTAAGCGACATGAAAGCGCTGGGACACTATTATTTTACGCAAAGTAACAAGCCTAATGCCGTGGCGCGTGACAAGGCATTGGCCGAAGCGGGTCAAAAAATCTACCGCGCGGGCATCCCCGACCAAAAGGTGCCTGCGTGCTCGGGTTGCCACGGCGGTGCTGGCGCAGGTATCCCGGCCATTTACCCTCGTCTGGCGGGACAGTGGCCAGAATACACGCTGGCCGCACTGAAGAATTTCTCCACTGGTGATCGCGAAAATACGCAAATGCAAGCCATTGCGGGCAGGATGCGTGAGAAGGATATGCAAGCCGTGGCCGAATATATCGCGGGCATGCGAGGCCGCTAAACCGCCCAAGGCACACCCGCATTGCGCGATTTCAGCGCCTTGTCCCGCCGCGCAATCCGGGTGCGTAGAAACACGACCTGTTACGGCCAGCGCGTTTGGCCTCGTAGAGAGCCAGATCTGCGCACTTCATAAGCGCCTCACGGTCTCGCGCGTCCTGTGGAAACAGACTGATGCCAATGCTAGCCGTCACCCGGACTTCATTGCCGTTCAACATGTAAGGGGCGCCAACTGCATCCACTAATTTTTTTCCAACCCGTTCAGCAGTTTCCTGATCCGAAACTTGTGGAACCACGATGAGGAATTCGTCGCCACCGAGTCTTGCCACATAGTCGGAGTCGCGCAACGCGGCTTCGATGCGGTTCGCCGCTTGCTTGAGGAGCGCATCGCCTGCGTCGTGGCCCAAATTATCGTTAACGGCCTTAAAGCCATCGAGGTCCAGCAACAACAATGCCAGCCCACCAAGCGAAGCTTCGTCGCCATCGGCGAGCTTTTTGTCAATGTGCTCCATGACTGCAGGCCGATTGCGAAGACCAGTAAGCGAATCATGCATAGCCTGATGGGCAAAT
>JBKJVA010000201.1:0-4296 GCA_046589675.1 Usitatibacteraceae bacterium | reverse complement strand
ATCGTCTGGACATCTGGCGCCACAGAGTCGATCAATCTGGCCATGAAGGGCGCGGCCAATTTTTACCAGACCAAAGGTAAACACGTCGTTACGATTAAAACCGAACACAAAGCCACGCTGGATACGGTTCGCGAGCTTGAACGTCAAGGGTTTGAAGCGACTTACCTGGACGTGAAAACCGACGGTCTTATCGATATGCAAGCGTTTAAAGCAGCGTTGCGCCCGGATACTATTTTGGTTTCGGTCATGATGGTCAACAACGAAATCGGTGTGATCCAGCCGATTGCAGAAATCGGAGAAATCTGCCGCGAACGCGGCAGATTTCACCGATTTCGGCAATCGGCTGGATCACGCCGATTTCGTTGTTGACCATCATGACCGAAACCAAAATAGTATCCGGGCGTAACGCTGCTTTAAACGCCTGCATATCGATGAGACCGTCGGTTTTCACGTCAAGGTAGGTTGCTTCAAACCCTTGACGCTCAAGCTCGCGAACCGTATCCAGGGTGGCTTTGTGTTCGGTTTTAATCGTAACGACGTGTTTACCTTTGGTCTGGTAAAAATTGGCCGCGCCCTTCATGGCCAGATTGATCGACTCTGTGGCGCCAGATGTCCAGACGATTTCCTTGGCGTCGCAATTAACCAGTTTTGCGACTTCCTCACGCGCATTCTCGACCGCTGCTTCCGAGGTCCAGCCATAGCTGTGACTGCGCGAGGCTGCATTGCCAAAATTCTCGGTCAAAAACGGAATCATTTTCGACGCTACACGCGGGTCAACCGGGGTGGTGGCGGAGTAGTCTAGATAGATGGGTTGTTTCATGGTGTTCATTCGAGTTGGACTAGATGGCAACGACAGGAGTTGCAATTCGATTGCGGTTTCTTGGGATATTTCCCTGAAGTATCTTGAGCTGAGTCGCCTGCTCTGGCGCGGGTTTGACACGCTGGTTAAGAACAAGCTGCGCAAGCGTAACGCCCGCCAGGTAATTAACCACCGTGGTATTGAGGTTTTCCCAGAGATCGTGTGTCATGCAGCGACGGTCGCCGAGACAATTGTCGCGGCCCTCGCATTGGCGCGAATCGATCGGCTCTTCTACCGCTTTGATGATGTCAGCCACCGTCAATTGATCTGGCGAACGACCGAGCGTGTAGCCGCCGCCGGGACCACGCACACTTTCAACCAGGCTGTTGCGGCGTAATTTACCGAACAATTGCTCAAGGTAGGAGAGCGAAATCTTTTGCCGGTTGCTGATTGTGGCGAGCGTCACCGGGCCCGCCTGCGCGTGCATGGCCAAATCGAGCATGGCGGTTACTGCAAAACGGCCTCTGGTGGTGAGTTTCATCGCGTGTGTCCTGATCGTTGCGGCGGAGATATTTACTGATAAAGACCTAGTAAACAGGTCGAGTATAGAAAACCCTAGTAATCTAGTCAACTATAAATGGGGTAACAAGTGTTTGTCTTCAATAGCTGCAATGAGATACGCAGATTGAGTGTCGGCGCGGCCTTTCAACCATTTTTGCCTCAACAGGCTTGCCAATGCTGGCGCTGGTCGAATCAGCTACTGAGAGCCGCTGGCGGCTTTCTTTTGCGGTGCCAACCGTGCTTCGAGTTCTTCAAGGCGCGCGATCAGCATGGCAACTTGCGCTTCCGAATGGTCGGAGCGGCCCGCCAATGTTTTCAGAATGGCGTTAAGCGGATCGTTTTCATTCGTGGTGACCGCATAGGCCGAAAACGCGTGTACGGCCTCGCCCGGCACCACACCCTCGACGATCCGCGCCGGAATACCGACAACAGTCGCACCGGGCGGCACTTCCCTCACAACCACCGAGTTGGAGCCAATCCTGGCACCCGCGCCGACGGTAAATGGTCCGAGGATTTTCGCCCCAGCGCCTACGGTAACCCCATTTGCCAACGTCGGATGACGTTTGCCTTTGTCCCATGAAACACCGCCTAGCGTGACGCCGTGATAGAGCGTGCAATCGTCGCCAATTTCTGCCGTCTCGCCGATCACAATTCCCATGCCGTGGTCGATAAAAAAACGCCTGCCAATGGTGGCCCCCGGATGAATCTCCACACCGGTGAAAAACCGCCCCACATGCGAGGCGACGCGACCCAGCCATTTCAGGCCGACTCGCCACAACGGTCCAGACACCCAGCGATGCCACCAGATGGCGTGCATTCCCGGATAACACGTTACTACCTCCCACCAATTTCGGGCGGCGGGATCGCGTGCGTACACGGAATCAATATCTTCAGAGAGTCGGGTGAACATAACTGGAATTGTCGTCTATTTTGGCTACTTTGGGATGGTACAACACCATTCATTCCCGCCGGGTTTTCTGGCCCGTCGCCGATTGCTGACATGCGGCGAGCCACCCGCGCAGGAGCGCGACTTCTTCCGGCTCCATACGCGCACGCGTGAACAAGCGCCGCATGCGGGTCATGAACCGTTTCGGCGAATCGGGATTGAGAAATCCGCTCGCAATGGCGGTGGCCTCGAAGTGTTTCAAAAATGCCTCGACCTCGCCGACGCTTGCCTGTGGACGCGTGGTGTCGGCAGCAACGCCGAACGCCGCCGCAGTCATCATCACTTCATAAGCGGCTACTTGTACGGCTTGCGCGACGTTGAGCGAAGAATATTCCCCATTTGCCGGTATTGCAGATACCAATTGGCAACGATCAACTTGCGAGTTCGATAAACACATTGCCTCGTTGCCAAATACCAGCGCGACATCGCCGTGCGCAGCCTCCGCAACGGCAATTTGCGCCGCTTCGCGCAACGGCTTGAAGGGATGCGAAAGCTCGCGCTTTCTCGCCGTAAAAGCAATCGCAAAACGGACATCGCTGATCGCCTCATCGAATGTTTCAACTATTTTTGCCCGCGCCAACACGTCGGTGGCGCCGGAAGCGAGCGCGAGCGCGTCGCGGTGGCTGGTCACATTTGCGACCTTCGGTGCGACCAGCACGAGGTTCATGAGCCCCATGGTTTTCATCGCGCGTGCCGCGCTGCCGATGTTGCCCGGATGCGAAGTCTCGACCATCACCACACGCATTCTTGCCAGTGGCCCCAGGGATTCGGGCTGGGGAGCCGATAGGAGTTCATTCATATAAAATAGCGGCTTAATCTTGTTCTTTACTGAAAAAAATGCACCCGATGTTAAATATCGCCGTAAAAGCGGCGCGCCGTGCTGGTGCGATCATCAGTCGCGCTTCCAATGACCTGGACAAGCTCACCGTTGAGCTAAAAGCGCCAAATGATTTCGTTTCCGAGGTGGATCGCGCTGCGGAAGCTGCCATCATTGAGGTGCTCCGACAAGCTTATCCTCAGCATAGCATTCTTGCTGAAGAGTCCGGTGCGTCCGGTGCTACCTTGGCTGAATCCGACTATCAATGGATCATCGATCCGCTCGATGGCACGACCAATTTTTTGCACGGATTCCCGCAGTATTGCGTTTCAATTGCTCTCGCGGTCAAGGGCGCGGTTAACCACGGCGTCATTTATGACCCGACACGAAATGAACTTTTCACGGCATCCAAAGGCGGTGGCGCGTTCCTCAATGATCGACGCATCCGTGTGTCTAAAAAAATCCAGTTGCAGGACTGCCTGATCGGAACCGGATTTCCCACCCGCGACATGCACAACTTCGAACGCTATCTCGCCATGTTCAAAGATCTCACCCCAAAATGTGCTGGCATTCGCCGTCCCGGTGCTGCGGCGCTCGACCTGGCCTACGTGGCATGCGGACGATACGATGGCTTCTGGGAAATGGGGTTGAGCGCGTGGGATATGGCTGCCGGTGCGCTGATGATCAAGGAGGCGGGTGGCTTGGTCACCGACTTTGCCGGTGAAGACGGCTATTTGAAGGCGGGAACCATTGTCGCTGCTACGCCGAAAGCGTTTCCGGCGTTACTGCAAATCGTTCAGGCCCACAAGTAGGAACAAGCGTTCGACGGCGGCCTTTGAAGTTGAAACGATGCATTGAAAACCCCGATGGAACATAAGGCATTGAATCAGCACACCCCAATGATGCAGCAGTACCTGCGCATCAAGGCCGAGTACCCGGACACGCTCGTGTTGTACCGCATGGGCGACTTCTACGAACTGTTTTTTGATGACGCGGTGAAAGCGTCCAGGTTACTGGGCATTACGCTCACCACCCGCGGCCAGTCGGCAGGAACACCTATCAAGATGGCTGGTGTGCCGTTCCATGCGCTTGAACCCTATCTCGCCAAGCTGGTGAAGCTGGGCGAATCGGTTGTCATTTGCGAACAGATCGGTGAAGTCACCAATAAGGGCC
>JBKJVA010000189.1:0-4487 GCA_046589675.1 Usitatibacteraceae bacterium | reverse complement strand
GCTTCCTGATGCTCACCAAGGTGGTAGCGCGCCATTGCCAGAAACACATCGAATTCGGGTGCGTCAGGAAAAACTGCTGCACCTCTTTGCAGAATGCGGGCGGCGTCGCCAAATCTTCCAACACTGCGATAGTGGCTCCCAAGGCTGACATAGGCGCAACGGAGTTGTTCGCCTTCCAATCCACAAGCGATTGCATGTTCGTAAAAGCCAATCGCCTCGTCCTTGACGCCTTCGGCAGCAAAGGTACTCGCCAATTCATAGTTCAACTTGGCATCGTCAGGATTGCTGTTATGCAAATCGATAAGGATCGTCAGTGCCTCGGTGTGTTGCGAGGCATCGCGTAGTTCAATTGCACGTTGGATGGTTCCTTCCACGAAAGGTCTAGGTATTCTGTATGACGATCTTCGGAAACACCGAACTGCGATCCTGTGATTGCTTGGCGATCTTGGCCGCACATTTTCTGGCGATGTCCTTATAAATACCCGCAATTGGCCCATCCGGATCGGATACCACGGTGGGCTTACCGCTATCGGCCATCTCACGAATTCTGATATCGAGCGGCAACGAGCCCAGCAAATCTATGTTGTAGTCCTTGGCCATCTTGCCACCACCACCCTCACCAAAAATATGCTCCATGTGGCCGCAATTCGTACAAACGTGCATGGCCATGTTTTCAACGATACCGATGATCGGCACGCCGACTTTCTCAAACATCTTCAAGCCCTTTCGCGCATCCAGCAAAGCGATATCCTGCGGCGTCGTAACGATAACGGCACCCGTCACCGGTACTTTTTGTGCCAGCGTGAGCTGAATGTCGCCGGTGCCCGGCGGCAGATCTACAATCAGGTAATCGAGGTCATGCCAGTTGGTTTCATTGAGCAATTGTTCAAGTGCCTGCGTGACCATCGGCCCGCGCCAGACCATTGGCGTTTCGGGATCGATAAGAAAACCCACACTGATTGCCTGAATGCCATGGCCCTCCATTGGCTCCATGGTCTTACCGTCTTTAGAGGCGGGCCTGCCAGTAATGCCCAGCATCATTGGCTGTGATGGACCGTAAATATCAGCGTCCAGCATGCCAACACTTGCACCCTCGGCCGCGAGCGCGAGTGCGAGGTTCACGGCTGTAGTGCTCTTGCCTACGCCGCCTTTGCCGGACGCGACAGCGATGATATTCTTGATGCCCGGCACCAGTTTGACGCCGCGCTGTGCGGAATGCGAAACAATTTTTGAATAGACATTGGCGGATACGTTTTGAACGCCATCAATTTTTTTCAGGCGCGCAATCACCTGCTTGCGAATCCCTTCCGTCACACTTTTTCCTGGATAGCCGAGCACAATCTCCAATGAAATATCGGCACCTTCGATCTTGATGTTCTTGGCCGATTTGCCATCGACGAAGTTTTCGTTGGTGACCGGATCGATTAATTCGCGGAGCGCGTTTTGGATTTGTTCGTTGGTAATGTCCATTGGATGCTTTCGATTTGCCGGTGTGGAAGCCGGCACGGTGTGGAAATAGTAGATGCAGCGTGCGTAATTTTAGCTGATCGCAACGCTGATCCGTATATCAAATTGATATCGGCCTTGGTACAATTGATCGACACAAATATCATTTGAATCAATCAGTTTTGCACTCACCGCACTTTTAAAGTATTTGATGCCCCGAAAAATTTTCGCGACTACCGCACTGCCCTATGCCAACGGGCCGCTCCATATCGGGCACATCGTCGATCAACTTTACGGCGATATTTGGGTGCGTTTTCAACGCATGCAGGGCCACGAAGTGCACTTCGTGTGTGCGGCAGATACGCATGGCGCGCCGATCATGCTGCGCGCGGAAGCCGAAGGCATCACGCCTGAGGCACTGATCGCCCGTGTCGGTGCTGAGCACAATGCCGACTGGCAACATTTTCTGATGAGCTACGACCACTGGCACTCGACCCATTCGCCAGAAAACGTCGCGCTGTCGCAAGACATATATAAAAAACTCAAGGCCGCGAAACTGATCGTATCGAAAGAAATTGAACAATTCTTCGACCCGGTCAAGAGCATGTTCCTGCCGGATCGCTACATCAAGGGCGAATGTCCGAAGTGTGCCACCAAGGACCAGTATGGCGACTCCTGCGAGAACTGCGGTGCAGTCTATGCGCCAACCGATCTGAAGAATCCCTATTCGACCCTCACCGGTGCCAAGCCTGTCCTGAAAAAGTCCGAGCACTACTTTTTTAAGCTCTCGGACAAGAAGTGCGTACAGTTTCTGCAGGAATGGACAAAACAAACGCCACTGCAGCCAGAGGTTGTAAATAAATTGGCCGAGTGGCTCGCCGACGACAAGGAAACTGGCGGGAAAAAAATAAATGACTGGGATATTTCCCGCGATGCGCCTTACTTCGGGATCGAGATCCCGGACGCGCCAGGCAAATATTTCTATGTCTGGCTAGACGCGCCGGTGGGTTATCTGGCGAGTCTGAAAGCGTATTTCGAATCCGGCAAAGCCAAGGCCAACGGCGAGAAGCGATCATTCGACGACTTCATGGCCGATGACGAGGTAGAGCAATATCACTTTATCGGCAAGGACATCGTCTATTTCCACACCTTGTTCTGGCCCGCGATGCTCAAATTTGCCGGTCGCAAAGTCCCGAACAACGTGTTTGTGCACGGCTTCATTACCTTCAACAGCGAGAAGATGTCGAAGTCACGCGGCACTGGTGTGTCGCCACAACAATACATCAAGCTCGGGCTCAATCCGGAATGGATGCGCTACTACATTGCCGCCAAGCTCAACGACAAGGTAGAAGATCTCGACTTCAATCCCGACGATTTCATGGCGCGTGTCAATAGCGATTTAATTGGCAAATACGTCAATATCGCGAGTCGCGCGGCGGGATTCATAGCCAAGAAATTTGATGGCAAACTCGGCAAACCACAGTTACCCAAGGAAATCGCCAAAGAGTTCGCCGGTGCGAGCGATGAAATCAGCGGCTATTACGATGGCCGCGAATACGGCAAGGCGATCCGTAAAATCATGGCTCTGGCCGATATTGCGAACCAATATGTTGACGCCAACAAACCATGGGAACTCGCCAAAGCGGATGGGAAACAAGCCGAGCTACTCGCAGTATGTTCGACTGCCGTTGCGATGTTCCGCGATCTCACCGTCTATCTGGCACCGGTATTGCCGCAGCTCGCCGCGACGGCCGGTGAAATGTTCAATTTCGATGCCTTTGATTGGAAATCCACCGCCAAGGCCTTAAAGGAAGGGCACGAAATCAAGCCCTATAAACATCTGATGGGTCGAATTGACGCCAAGCAAATTGATGCATTACTTGAACCGGCAAAGGAAACTACCGACAAAAACAAGAAGTCCGATGCTGCCAAGGCAGATATAAAGTCTGCGAATGTCGACGCGCCGGCTAGTCCAGGCGCGACACCTGAGTTTGCACTGGTACCGCCGGAATTACCCAAGCCGATTATCATCCAACCTATTGCGGAGACAATTTCGATCGATGATTTTGCACGCCTCGATTTGCGCGTGGCAAAAATTCTTGACGCCGAATTGGTCGTCGAGGCTGACAAACTTCTGCGCCTTACACTGGATCTCGGTATCGAGCAACGCACCGTATTTGCCGGCATCCGCAGCGCCTATCAGCCCAAAGAGCTGGTCGGCCGCTACACCGTGATGGTCGCCAATCTCGCACCGCGCAAAATGCGTTTCGGCGAATCGCAGGGGATGCTCCTGGCCGCCGGCGATGGCACCGGCATTTACTTGTTGGCACCCGATGCCGGTGCCGTGCCGGGGATGCGCATTAAATGATTGAGCGCGATCTACCGCTGCGGCTGCCGCCGTACGCGGTGGACCGCAACACCCTCGAGCAGGAAATACGGCTCGACACTTACCGGGCATCCGGCCCTGGCGGACAGCACGTCAACAAAACCAATTCCGCCATACGTCTCACCCATTTACCCTCCGGCGTGGTCGTGATTGCGCAAGATTCGCCTTCCCAGTTTCGCAATAAAGAAACGGCGTTCGAACGATTGATTGCACGTCTAACCAAACTCAACCACGTACCAAAAAAACGCCTCGCCACCAAACCCACACGCGCGTCAAAAGAACGCCGTATCGAGGCAAAGAAAACCCGCGCAACCGTCAAATCGGTACGCAGCAAAAATATCAGGCACGACGAATGAGCCAACATGGCGCGACCGTTACTGTGCGTCTGACCATCAGCGGTCGTGTGCAAGGCGTTGGTTTTCGCGAATCCATGCGCGCCGTCGCGCAAGCGCTGGAGATCAATGGCTGGGTGCGCAATTGCGACGATGGTAACGTAGAGGCGATGCTGCAAGGCGATGAATTTACCGTCGAACAACTGGTCGCGTGGTGCCACAACGGGCCACCAGGGGCCAATGTAAAATTTGTCAACGCGGAACTGGTGGAAAGCCAAGAAACGTTTATCGCGTTTACCCGCTGGCCTTCATACAAAGAATAA
>JBKJVA010000325.1:0-2226 GCA_046589675.1 Usitatibacteraceae bacterium | reverse complement strand
TTTACTCGCCTACAGCCTCACCAGCATTCCGCTGGCAATGGCGGCGCTGCCGATTTATGTGCATGTGCCAAAATTCTATTCCGATGTGGTCGGCCTCAATCTCATTGCCATCGGTGGACTGCTGCTCGCCGCACGGTTATTCGACGCGCTGCAGGATCCACTGCTCGGCTACTGGAGTGACCGTTACCGGGATTCGCATTCAGGTCGAATGTTGTGGGTGATGCTCGGTACGCCATTTCTGGCGCTGGGCATGTATGGCCTGTTTCACCCGCCGCAATGGGATCAAAGCGTGATGGCGTGGTGGCTGGTCGCGATGCTGTTTCTCGTGTACATGGCCTTCAGCATGTTACAGATCAGCTACCAGGCCTACGGAGCAGAAATTTCTGATCACCCGGTCGAACGGACCCGCGTTACATCATGGCGAGAGGGGCTTGGTCTTGTTGGCGTATTTCTGGCCGCCGCGCTACCAGAAATACTCTCAAAGCAAAACGGGCCGCGCGAGGGTTTTGCCGCCTTCTCAACGTTATTCGTGCCGCTGCTTTTCTTGATGGTGGCAGTGACGGTGACATTTTCGCCGCGCGCCATTGCCCGCACCGAAGCTGCCACCAAGAACGCGCTGCGGGCCATGTGGAAACCGCTCAATAACCGCCTTTTCAAACAGTTGCTGATCATTTTCATTTTTAACGGTATTGCTGCGTCGATTCCCGCCACACTCGTACTGTTTTTTATCGACGATGTTATTAAGGCTCCGCAGTTATCGGCGCATTTCCTGATCGCATATTTCGCAGCTGGCGCGTTCGGTATGCCGCTGTGGGTGATTCTTTCCGCGCGCATCGGCAAGGGTCGTGCCTGGTTCGTGGGTATGGCCGTCTCGATCGTCGCGTTTGTCTGGACGTTTACCCTCTCTTCGGGCGATTCGACTCCATTCATGATCATCTGTATTCTTTCCGGTTTGGGCCTGGGGGCGGATTTGGCCTTACCACCTTCGATACTGGCCGATGTCATCGATGATGATGACAAGCGCGGATTAGGCCGCAATGAAGGCGCTTATTTCGGACTGTGGAACCTCGTCACCAAAATGAATCTGGCCTTGGCAGCGGGCATTGCGTTGCCGTCACTGGCACTGCTTGGTTACCAGCCTGGCATCGCCCAGTCGCCTGATGCCCTGTTGTATTTGGCAGGGGTCTACGCCTTGCTGCCTTGTGTTTTGAAGACGTTCGCAGCGATCGCCCTGATCAAGTCGCCATTTTTTAGCCGCGGTGAATTGCCGCAGCCCCAACCTAAAGGAGTTTGATGATGATGCGCTGGCTTATCGCGGTTGTTGTAACGACACTGGTGAGCGGTTGCAATACGTTGACACCCCAGGATTACGCAAGAGAAACGCCGAAGCTCGACCTCGCAACCTATTTCAACGGCAAAGTCGACGGTTGGGGAACAGTGCAGGACCGCTCCGGCAAAATACTGCGCCGCATGACCGTTGAGATCGATTGCAAGTGGAATGGAAACGAGGGCGTGCTCGACGAAACGTTCCAGTGGTCCGACGGCAAGACCGAAAGGCGCGTCTGGAAAATTCGCAAAGTGGGTGATCGGTACATTGGGACCGCTGGCGATGTGGTCGGCGAGGCAATGGGCGAGGCTGCGGGCAATGCATTGCGCTGGAATTATGTGTTGGCGTTGCCGGTGGACGGCTCCGTCTACAACATGGATATGGACGACTGGATGTGGCTGATCGATGAAAAGACCATGGCCAATCGGACCACGATGTCGAAGCTAGGCGTGCGGGTCGCAGAGATAAGTATTTTTTTCAGGAAGCGCTAATGCAGGACGCGTGATTAAACACCAGCATTAGCGGGTATCTCAGGCGATAAATGCCGTGAACACCGCGCCAATGCTGGTGATAGTATATTGAAACGGGAGGCGGGGAGCGATGGCACTAAATAAAAAAATCACTGATTGGTCGAACAAGCGCGTCTGGATTATTGGCGCCTCCACTGGAATCGGCGCGGCGCTTGCCAGCCAACTGCATGCGCTTAACAGCAAAGTCGCAGTGTCGGCTCGCAGCGCCGATAAGCTCGACGCAATGGTGGCCAAGCTGGGGGCTGAGCGCGCGATCGCGTTGCCGCTCGACATCACCAACGTAGAAACGATCAAAGCTGCCGAAGAAAAATTGGTCGCAGCATGGGGCGGCTACGACCTTGTCGTTTTCATGGCGGGCGATTACACCAG
>JBKJVA010000185.1:0-3348 GCA_046589675.1 Usitatibacteraceae bacterium | reverse complement strand
GGCCGCATGCGGCAGTATTACGCGATTCCCTACGGCCGCCGCTATATCTGGGGTGCGACGGCGGGTATGCTGGTGACGTTTACGCGCGTGCTGTCGAATGCACGCGGCATGTTGATCCAGCCGCCGGTTAAAATGGCGCCTGATTCAGGCTAACGCCTCACTTCTTTGAAATCTGACACACGACCATAAAGGATGTCTATGAATACCACACCAAGCGGTTTACGCTTCGAGGATACGGTTGCAGGATCCGGTGCCGAAGCTGAGCGCGGCAATCTCGTTTCAGTGCACTACACCGGCTGGCTGTATACCAATGGTGTGGCCGGTGCCAAATTTGATTCGAGCAAGGATCGCGGCGAACCTTTCCAGTTTTCGCTTGGTGGCGGGCAAGTGATCCGCGGCTGGGACGAAGGTGTTGCAGGGATGAAAATTGGTGGCACGCGTCACTTGGTCATTCCACCGGAATTGGGCTACGGCGCGCGCGGTGCGGGGGGTGTTATTCCGCCGAACGCGACCTTGTTGTTTGAAGTGGAATTGCTCGGTACGTAAATCGGCAGGGCGGTCAATGACGCTCGCTGCTGCCTATAATTTGTGCGCGCCCACCATCAAGCGCTGGTACTGATTATATTTTTCATCGATGGCAGACCCGCTTCCGGGTGAGCGCGTGACGGTGATCCACACCTCCGCGGGAAACGTCCCGGCGAGTTCGGCGGTGTAGTTTACTTCCTCTTCAGCCAAGCCCCGTGCTGTATCGAAATCAGGCGCCTTCCAGTCGAAAAGTAAATGCTGTGCCATCTGGTCTTTGAAGATTTCCAGGTCGGCATCGGCGACTTCGACGACTTCGGCAATGGTGCAACGCGCACGTCGCGTTAGCGACATAAACGAGGCATCGCAGTAGCAACGCGGCTCACATCGATAACCCGCGGCCAGATTGCAGACGGCAAACCCGCCGGAGGTGACCCATTCGTCTTCGTCGCAGGCACCACCTTGCTGGTAGAGCTCGGCGTCGGAATTATCCAGCCGTACGGCTTTGAGGAATTTCTTCATTCGTGTGGGCTTTAGCCGGTTAGGTGTGAGCTGTCGTCAGTGCAAACCGCGTTTTGAACTTCTCCATCGTCTCAACCAACTTCGCACGAATGCCCGGTTCAAACGCGGAATGCCCGGCGTCATTGATGATGTGATAGTCGGCTTCAGGAAAAACCCGCACTAAATCATCGGCCGAAACAATCGGACAGACTGCGTCGTAGCGGCCTTGAACGATGGTCGTCGGGATGTGGCGAATTTTTCCGATGTTGTTGAGCAGGAAGTCAGGGGGCAGAAAAATATCGTTGACGAAATAATGCGCCTCGATTCGCGACAAGCCGAGCGCCATCCGATCGGAGCCGAAATTGGCGACCAGCGCTTCGTTAGGCAACAGCGTCGAGCATGAACCTTCGTACATGCTCCAGATTCGTGCGGCGGGCATGTGAATCGCCGGATCAGGGTTCGTCAAAAGCGCGTGGTATGACTTCAGAATAGCGTTGGGGTCACCGTTGGCTGTCTGCGCCTGCGGGTTTTCTGACAGATGGCCGACGAATTTGTGCCACGCTTCCGGAAAAATATGCCGGAGGCCGACCAGAAACCAGTCAATCTCCGACGGGCGGCACAGAAAAATTCCGCGCAGAATGAGCGCCATCGTTCGCTGTGGATGATACTCGGCGTAGGCCAGCGCCAGCGTTGAGCCCCAGGAGCCGCCAAATACCATCCAGCGTTCAATGCCGAGGTGGTTGCGCAGGGTCTCCATGTCGTCGATGAGATGTGGCGTACTGTTGTCGCGCAATTCTCCAAGGGGCGTGGAGCGACCGGCCCCGCGCTGGTCGAATATGACGATACGGTAAAAGGCGGGATCAAAAAACTGCCGGTGCGAAGGTGATGCGCCGGAGCCCGGGCCACCATGGAGAAATACCACCGGCACCCCGGCAGGATTGCCCGATTGCTCAAAGTACATGGTGTGAATCGTATCGAGCGGCAATCTGCCCGTTTGGAACGGCTCAATGGCCGGGTAAAACTCAGCTTTGTTGCGGTTTTCGGAATAGCGCTGTGTCTGAAGTTGCATTGCGGCATCTACGATTAAGTGGTTGAAAATAAAGATGTTATTCGCTCTACCCGCGATAGGCGAATGTTATCAGAAATCGCCATGCCAATTGTCTTGATCCAAATCACGTACGATATTATGTTGCAGTGCAGTAGAATGGATACCAACTGATCACAGTAAGCGCAAACGCTGCCGCCAACGTTGATTATTTCGATTCAAGACGCTTCTGGAGAGTAAAAATGCTTTACCACGTGCACGATTTGCAGCGGGCGGTCTTGGAGCCATGGCACTGGTGGGCGCAGGCCAACGCGGTGGCATTTGGCAACCCGTTTTCGCCGGTTTCGTATGCGCCACAAGCTAACAAACTGGCCGCCAGCTTTGAATTGATGCTGCGGCTCAGTAAGCGCTATACGCGTCCCGCATTCGAGATTCCGCATATTGAAGTTAATGGCCGCACGGTTGAAGTTGTCGAGGAAATAGTGCTCGACAAACCTTTTTGCCAGTTGCTTCATTTCAAGAAAGCGCGTGCAACGCTGAACGAGCCGAAAGTGCTGATCTTCGCGCCTTTGTCGGGACATTTTTCCACGCTGCTCCGCGACACGGTGCGTACCATGTTGCCGCATCACGATGTGACCATAACCGACTGGAAAGACGCCCGCGAAGTTTCCCTCGGCGAAGGCGCTTTTCATTTCGACGATTACGTCACCTATGTCCAGGAGTTTATCCGCTTCATGCGCGGCACACACCACGCAAAGGTGCATGTGGTTTCTGTGTGCCAGCCGACCGTACCGGTGCTGGCCGGCATTGCGCTGATGGCTGCTCGTGGCGAAGCCCTCCCCAATAGCATGACAATGATGGGCGGCCCGATCGACGCGAGCAAAAACCCGACGTCCGTCAACGATTTTGCGATGCGACGCCCAATCTCATGGTTTGAGCAGAACGTGATTCAACGTGTACCTGTGAAGTATCCTGGTGGCATGCGACGCGTGTATCCCGGCTTTTTGCAGCACACCGGGTTTATCGCTATGAACCCTGATCGGCATATGGACTCGCACATTGATTACTACAAACAATTAGTAGCGGGAGATGGTGAGAGTGCCGACGCCCATCGCAAGTTTTACGACGAATACAATGCGGTGATGGATCTGCCGGCTGAATATTATCTGGACACAATTGTGCGGGTATTTCACGACCAGAGCCTGGCGCGTGGCACCCTGGAGGTGGCAGGCGAGTTGGTGCGACCGGCGACGATCAAAAAGTCTGCCTTGTTCACGATT
>JBKJVA010000109.1:0-1897 GCA_046589675.1 Usitatibacteraceae bacterium | reverse complement strand
TACGTTGCGCGGTGCCGGGTGCGCGATGGCGGCAGGATGCACCAGACTCTCGTGATAAAAAAATTCGTCGGCCTCACTGGTCATGTTGGCGCCGTCGATGCGCATGAGCTTGCCAAGCGAAGGCGTATCGAATACCTCGATCAGTTGAAAAGGCGTTTGCAGGGCGTCGATCAGGGTGCCCTCAAAATAGACGCCCGAACCGTCATTGAGGATTTCGTCAAGACGCATTGAATGGGCTAAGCCGCAGCTTTGATGGGAAGTTCCTTGCCGCGCCAGACGCGCTTCACCAGCACATCGGCAGGTTTTAGTGCGGCGATCAGCGACGCGTACAGATTTTCAGCGCGCGGACTGTTATCGTTGGTGACATTGCAGACGTAAATATCGAGCGTCGCGCCATCGCGTTCGGGCCAGGTGTGAATGGCCAGGTGCGACTCTGCGAGCACCACTGCGCCGGTCGCGCCGCCAGCCTGTATCTGGTCAAAACTGTTGAACTGGTAAAAATGCTCACCTAGAACGGACAATCCGGCGGATCCGCAGGCCTTGATGCACAACGCGCGCAGTGCGGCGGCCGAAATCAGGTAGTTGCCTTTGGGGCAGTTATAAAGGTCAGCGATGATATGGAGGCCTTGCATGTCGCGGATCTCCTTTTATTGGAATTGTGTCGTTTGATTTTTTTTAACCTGTGCCCGTGAAGCGCAAGGCGGTAAATTATAATCGCCATCCCCTTCATCGTTTTAACGCTAGCGTCCAAAAAATGCCCACCCCGACCCGACACGATCTCGCCAACGCCATCCGCGCACTCTCCATGGATGCGGTCCAGAAAGCCAATTCGGGTCACCCCGGCGCACCGATGGGGATGGCGGACATCGCCGAAGTGCTGTGGCGCAACCACCTTAAACACAACCCGAAAAACCCGCACTGGGCTGACCGTGACCGTTTCGTGCTTTCCAACGGCCATGGCTCCATGCTGCTCTATTCGTTACTGCATCTGACGGGATACGACCTGTCGATGGACGAAATCAAGAATTTCCGGCAACTCCATTCCAAAACCCCGGGGCATCCCGAGCTGGCGATCACCCCAGGCGTGGAAACCACCACCGGCCCACTGGGGCAGGGCTTGGCGAATGCGGTCGGCATGGCGCTCGCCGAACGCGAACTGGCGCGAACCTTCAATATCGACGGCTACGACATCGTCGACCATTACACCTATGTTTTCCTGGGCGACGGCTGTTTGATGGAAGGCATTTCGCATGAAGTTTGTGGTTTGGCAGGCACGCTGGGGCTGGGCAAGCTGATTGTGTTTTACGACGACAATGGTATTTCCATCGACGGCAAGGTAGAAGGCTGGTTCAGAGACAACACGCCGATGCGCTTCAATGCCTATGGCTGGCGCGTAATTGCCAACGTGGATGGCCACGATCCGGCGGAAATCGAGGCGGCGATCAGTAGTGCCAAAGCCGATCACCATCAGCCCACCCTGATCTGCTGCAAGACCGTCATCGGCAAGGGCTCGCCCAACCTGGCCGGGTCAGACAAGGTCCACGGCGCGGCATTGGGTGAAAAAGAAGTGGCCGCGACCCGTGAGGCAATCGGCTGGCCGCACCCTGCGTTCGAGATTCCACGCGCCATTGCCGACGCCTGGGATGCCACCCTCAAGGGCGCAGCGCAAGAGGCTCAGTGGGGTGCGAAATTCGCCGCTTTTGAGCAACATTTTCCGGCGCGCGCGATGGAGTTCAAACGCCGTATGGCGGGGGACTTTCCAAGCAACTATAGCGAGCTTGTGCGCGACGCGATTGCTTCCGCCAACGCCAAGGCGGAGACGGTTGCCACCCGCAAGGCCTCGCAATTGGCGATTGAAAAGTTTGCTGCGCAGTTGCCAGAAATGATTGGTGGGTCG
>JBKJVA010000211.1:0-7094 GCA_046589675.1 Usitatibacteraceae bacterium | reverse complement strand
CATCTTTGGAAACGTCGCATGGCAGAAGTATTTTCCCGTCAAAATCCGGGACAAGTTTTTCAACCCGTTCGCGAATGCCTTCACCCCCGTAGGTGAAGGCCAATTCAGCGCCTTCGCGCTTCATCGCTTTGGCAATGCCATAGGCAATTGAGCGCTGCGACAAGAGTCCGGTGACCAGAATTTTTTTATTATCAAGAAAGCCCATGACTCTATTTTCTCCTCGTGCGTGAACGTTAATTGGCAAGTTTAGCCGATTCAATCCCGGCAAAGTCTGACACAATGTATGGCCTGCGTTCGGGGTATAGTTAGCGCGTTTTTTTCTATTGACCCATTGGCTCGACTACGAGGTGTTATGCGTTTTTATCAATTTCGTCGGCAACTATTAGGATGGTGTTTGGTTCTTCCTATGGTAGCAATAGGGCAGATTACGACGCCAGATACTATGGGCCGCGCGGACCCCGCCAAAGTCTTGCGCTACGCGTTTGAAGTTGCCGAGACCAGCTTCGACCCACAAAAAGTCAGTGACGTCTATTCAAGCATCGTCAACAAAGGCATGTTTGATGCGCCGCTTCGCTACGATCACCTCGCCCGCCCCGTTAAGTTAATTCCCAACACGCTGAGTGTGATGCCCGAGGTTTCGGCCGATTTCAAGACATATGTATTGCGCGTAAAACCCGGAATCTACTTCGATAATCACGAAGTATTCGGCGGAAAGAAGCGCGAATTGACTGCTGAAGATTATGTGTATGCAATGAAGCGTGTACTGGACCCCAAGCTTTCGGCACCCATCCTTGCCGAAATGGAGGGTTACATCGTCGGCTCGGAAGAATTTCTCAAACGTATTCGCAAGAACGGCAAGATGGAGTACGACTCAACGCTCGAGGGCCTGAAGGTCATCGATCGATATACGTTTCAAGTGATGTTGAATGAGCCAAAGCCGAACTGGATCTATAACTTTGCCGATTGTCGTGCCAGCTGCGCCGTTGCGCGCGAGGTAGTAGAAAAATATGGCGACGATATCGGTGCTAATCCGGTAGGCACGGGTGCCTACCGGCTGAAGTCCTGGAAGCGTTCGTCAAAGATGATTTTCGAGCCTAACCCTAACTATCGCGAAGTTTTTTACGACGCTGAACCTGCTGCGGATGACAAAAATGGACAGGCGATTCTGGCAAAATTAAAGGGCCGACGCGTGCCAATGATCGGGCGCATCGAAGTATCGATCATCGAGGAGCGACAGCCACGCTGGATTTCTTTTATCAACAGGGAATTTGACCTGTTGTGGCGCATGCCCGAGGATGTCGCTCAACAAGCGGTTCCAAACCGGGTACTCGCGCCAAATCTGGTGAAACAGGGTATTCAAGCGGAACTGGTGCCGGCTTTGGATCTGGCGTTTCTGTACTTCAACATGAAGGATCCGATCGTCGGTGGATACACGGCGGATAAAATCGCGCTGCGCCGTGCCATTTCGCTGGCCTACCGCTCGCAAGATGAAATTGACATTGTGCAGAAGGGTCTGGCCATTGCTGCGCATACACCGTACAGCCCGGGCGTCGCCGGGTACGATCCCAATTTTCGTACCAGCGCGAGTGAATACAATCCCGCGAAAGCGCGCGCTTTACTCGACATGCATGGATACGTCGACCGCGATGGCGACGGTTTTCGCGACATGCCGGATGGCAGCGCCCTGATTTTAAAAAGCAACTCCACTCCCACAGAGAAAGATCGCACAGTTGACGAACTATGGCGGCGATCCATGGATGGGATTGGCATCCGTATCGAATTTCGTAAAGCAAAATGGCCAGACCTGCTTAAGGAGTCAAACGCAGGAAAGCTCATGATGTGGTTTCTCGGCGGTTCGGCGTCTGCACCGGATGCGGACAATTGGCTGCAATCGTTGTATGGTCCGAATTGCGGCTTCAAGGGTAATCGCGCCTGCTTTCAATTGAAACAGTACGATGACGCTTTTGAAAAGGCCGAACGCATGCCGGATAGTCCTGAGCGCACGCTGCTATATCAGGAAATGGCGCGCCTCATGGTCGTATACGCCCCCTGGAAAATAAACATGCATCGGATCATGACTGACATGTGGTATCCGTACGTCGTGGGATTTCGTCGGCCGCTGGTACAGACAGAGAATTGGTGGCCCTATGTCGACATTGATCTGGCGGCAAAAAAACAATTTGAGGCCAGGTAACAATGCATCACCAGAGGGTGGCCAGCTGGCTGGCCATTTGTGCAGTATTCGTTGCAGCCAGTAGTTGCCTGCAGGCCACGGCGCAGGCAGATCCAAACAAGGTCCTGAAATACGCGTTCGAGGTCGCCGAAACAGGCTTCGATCCGGCGCAAATTTCTGACTGGTATTCCAGTATCGTTAACGAACAGATTTTCGATACGCCGTTACGCTACGATTATCTGGCGCGCCCTGTGAAGTTAAAACCGAACGTTTTAGAGGCAATGCCTGACATCAGCGCCGATGGAACGGTCTATACGCTGCGTTTTCTCAAAGGCATCTATTTCGCAGACGACGCCGCATTCGGCGGCAAGAAGCGTGAACTGGTTGCCGCCGATCTCGTCTACACGATGAAGCGCCTGTTCGACCCGAAGTTTAAGTCGCCCAATCTCTATTTTCTTGACGGGAAAATTGCCGGCATGGAGCCGTTGAAGAAGAAGGCGAAAGAATCTGGCAGCTTTGACTACGACATGGCGACGGAAGGATTTGAACTCCTTGATCGCTATACGCTCAAAATAAAGTTATTAAACGCTGACTACAACTTTCTATATTTGCTGGCATCTGTAAATTCATCAGCCATCGTCGCACGTGAAGTCGTTGAAAAGTACGCAGACGACGTCATGGCCCACCCGGTAGGCACCGGGCCCTACCGGCTCGCAGCATGGAAACGCTCCTCGCGAATTGTGCTGGAGGCGAACGCGAATTTTCGTGAAATGGTTTTCGATGGAGAACCACCCGTCGGCGATGTGGAGAAACAAGCCATCGCTGCGCGGTTGAAGGGCAAGCGCATCCCGATGATCGGGCGTATCGAGATCGCCCCGGTCGAAGAAGAGCAGCCACGCTGGCTCGCATTTTTGAATAAGGAGCACGATTTCATTGACCGAGTCCCCAATGATTTTGCCAATCACGCATTTCCCGGAAACAAACTCGCCGCTTACCTGAGCAAGGAAGGTATCCAGATGGATCGCCAGCCAGGTCTGGAGGTGACCTATGCGTATTTCGCAATGGAGAATCCAGTCGTGGGAGGGTACACACCCGAAAAAATAGCTTTGCGCCGCGCGATCGTGCTGGGCTTCAACACCGACGAAGAAATTCGTATTATTCGCAAAAATCAGGCGGTGCCCGCGCAAAGTCCAATAGGTCCTGGTGCCTTTGGCTATGAGGAAAATTTTCGCACCACCGCCAATGACTTTGACCCCGCTCGCGCAAGGGGGCTTCTCGACATGGTCGGCTATGTTGATCGAGACGGTGACGGCTACCGTGAAAATCCTGATGGATCAAAGCTCGAGCTGGAACTCGCGACCACACCCACGCAACGCGACAAGCAATTCGATGAATTGTGGAAAAAAAGTATGGATGCCATTGGCATCAAGCTGCGTATCAAAAAAGCGCGGTGGCCCGATTTGCTGAAGGAGTCGCGTGCCGGAAAACTGATGATGTGGCAACTGGGCTGGGGCGGGCCTTACCCGGATGCGGAAGCCTTCTTTGTCATGCTTTACGGACCCAACAGTGGACAAGCAAATCACTCGCGTTTCAAAAATGCCGAATTTGACCGGCTGTTTGAAAAGGCGCGTGGCACGCCACCGAGCGCCGAGCGTGTCGTCATTTACCGCGAGATGAAACGACTCTTCCTCGTCAATGCACCATGGAAGCTGGGCGGACATCGAATGCTGACCGACCTTTCCCATCCATGGTTGATCGGGCACACGCGTCATCCCGTCAATCGCGCCACTCTTCGGTATCTGGATATCGACCTCGAAATGCAACGCAAATTAAAAAAATGACAACCAACACAATTTTGATGCGTGCCCTTACGTTCGGTGCGACTTTGTTTCTGCTGACCGCCGGAAACACCTTCGCGGTCGACAAAGTGAAAACCAGCCGCTTTGCCTTCCTTATCGCAGAGACCAGTTTTGATCCTGCCAAAGTATCCGACCTGTATTCAAACATCATTAATGAAGCCATTTTCGACGCGCCGCTTACATACGATTTTCTCGCACGTCCCGCGAAGTTAATACCTAACACGACCATCGCGATGCCCGAAGTGACCGATAACGGCAAAACCTACACGTTCAGATTCAAGCCAGGTATTTATTTTGCGGAGGATCCCGCGTTCAAAGGGGCCAGGCGTGAACTGACATCGTACGATTACGCGTACAGTTTGAAGCGCTTTTACGATCCGCAATTGTCGTCGCCGTGGCTCTGGTATGTCGAAGGCAAAATTATCGGCGGCGACGAAGCGATGGCGGCGGCGAAGAAGGCGGGCAAGTTTGACTATGACACCGCTATCGCCGGTATTGAGACGCCCGATAAATACACTTTGCGAATCCGGCTCAAGGACACGGACTATAACTTTGTCTACATTTTCGGCACGGTACAAACTGGCGCAGTCGCGCGCGAGGTGATTGAGGCAAACGCAACCGATCCCGGCGCGCATCCAGTGGGTACCGGGCCGTTTCGCCTGATCGAGTGGAAACGCTCGCATAAAATGGTGCTTGAAGCCAATCCCGGTTACCGCGTGCATATATATGACGCAGAGCCGGGCGAAAATCCAGAGACGCAGGAAATTTACCGGCAGATGAAAGGCAAAAAGCTGCCGCAAATACAGCGCGTTGAGGTGTCGGTGATCGAAGAGTCCCAACCTCGCTGGCTCGCCTTCGTCAATGGCGAAACCGATTACGCCAACGCGCCCAACGAATTTGCGGGCTACGCGTTTCCCGGCGGACAACTGGCACCCAATCTTTCCCGGTTAGGGATGCGCGGGCAACGATTCGTCGAGCCTGATCTGGTTTACACGTACTTCAACATGGAGCATCCCGTTGTGGGTGGCTACACCCCCGACAAAGTTGCGCTGCGACGCGCGATGTGGCTCGGCTACAACATCAATGAGGACATCAATGTCATTCGCAATGGTGGCGCGGTAAAAGCAGAATCGCCCATTCCGCCGGGAGTGGCAGGATATGATGCTTCGTTTCGAAACGCCTACAGTGAATACAATCCGGCCAAAGCGAACGCGTTGCTCGATATGTTCGGCTATACCGACCGCGATGGCGACGGATATCGCGAGAATCCGGACGGCTCCAAACTGCTCATCGAGCAAGCATCTTCGCCGGACACCACTTCAAAACAATTCGACGAATTGTGGCGAAAAAACATGGATGCGATCGGCCTGAAGATGGTGTGGTACAAAGCGAAATGGCCGGATCTGAACAAGCTATCGCGACTGGGCAAGCTGGCGATGTGGCAACTGGCCTGGGGTGCCGACTACCCTGATGCTGAAAATTTTTACCAGAATTTGTACGGCGGCAATATTGGCCAAAGTAACCGCGCCAAATTCAAACTTCCGGCATTCGACAAACTCTACGAACAAGCCCGTCAGATGCCTCCGTCACCCGAGCGAAACAAGCTTTATGGCGAGATGGCACGACTGGTATCGGCCTATGCGCCGTGGATTCCGAACGTGCATCGGTTACGCAGTGATGTCGTGCAGCCCTGGGTGATCGGCTACATGAAGCATCCGATACTGAATGCGCCGTGGCTTTTTATGGATGTGGATGAGAGCAAACGACCGCAGCACTGAATTGGGGCTGTGAAGTGGGTGAGGCTATAATTGCACAGCTTTTTTTGGTTAAAAATCAGGAATTTATTCCCTTGTCCCAGGGGAGTAGGACTTTTAAACTCTAGCACTGGCGCGCCGTTTGAAGTATTTATGCTCTGCTATGCCCGCCAAATGGCGATCTGCGATTTACATTGTTCAGGAGTTTGATTTGCGTTGGTCGATGATAAAAGTGTGGACTTGTCGATGGCTGGGCGCGTTAATTGTGGCCTTGGTCGTGTCGGCGTTGCATCTTTCGGGCCCTGCGCACGCGACCGAAAAAAAGGTCCTGAAAATTGCCTTCCGCGCGGCGGAAACCGGCTTTGACCCGCAAAAAATCGAAGACCGCTACTCAGTCGGCATCAGTGAAAACATTTTCGATTCGCTACTCACTTATGACTGGCTGGCGCGGCCGGTGAAAGTGGTGCCGCAGATCGTCGAAGCCGTTCCGACCGGCGAGGAAGGTGGCACGCGCTTCACGTTTCGCATCAAGCCCGGCATTTATTTTTCCGACGATCCCATTTTCAAAGGCAACCGCCGCGAATTGGTTGCCAAGGATATGGAGTACGCAATAAAACGCTTCCGCGATCCAGCCATTCGCAGCCCGTACTCGTGGCTGTTTGAAGACCGGATCGTGGGCCTGGATGAATACGTCGCAACGGCCAGAAAAAGCGGCAAATTTGATTACGATGCGCCCATCGAAGGCTTGAAGGTACTGGACAAGTACACGATCACGTTCAAATTGCGCGAGCCCGATTACAACTTCATCTATTTTTTCACGCTGCCCATTGTGGCACCAGTGGCGCGTGAAGCGATTGAAGGCTACGCCAATGACACGATGGGCCATCCGGTCGGCACTGGCCCGTACATACTCAAGGAATGGGTTCGCCGCTCGAAAATTGTATTGGAAAAGAATCCCAATTACCGTGGCCATAAACTCGATGTTCAATATGCAAATCCTGCCGATCCATGGGATCAGGACGCCATAAAAAATCTCGGTGGCAAGACGCTGCCGCTGATCGACCGCATTGAAATCTCACCGATTGAAGAAGAGCAGCCACGTTTTCTGGCGTTCATGAATCGCGAGCACGACTACCTTGAAGAAACCCCTGCCGTGTTTGTCCAGCAGATTCTCCCGAACGGTAAGTTGTCGGCGGAAATGCAAAAGCGCAACGTCAGGGTCTTTCGTGAAGAACAACCAGAACTGGTGTGGGATGCATTTAATCTGGAAGACCCCGTCGTTGGCGGTTACGAACCGACGAAAGTGGC
>JBKJVA010000200.1:0-4935 GCA_046589675.1 Usitatibacteraceae bacterium | reverse complement strand
GGCAGAAAGTGTCTGAAACACCTCGACAGTGCTAGTATCTTGCCCCGGGCGCAATGCCGCAGTAGCCCACATGAATCGTAGCGTAATACGGGGAACTCGTCGTTTTAAAATTGTTCCCGCATTGCGCTACGCTTCATGCGGGCTACCAGTTCCAACTTCGCTTGCTACAATGAGTGCATGATTTTCCCTCACGCACGGCCTGCGTCGGCACTCCTTTTTGCTCTGCTGCTAGCGGCCTCGCAAACGCTCGCTCAGGTGTCCCCGACGGATATCTCCGCAACGCCAAAGCCACGCCCTAAAATCGGCTTGGTTCTATCGGGTGGCGGTGCGCGCGGTGCTGCGCACGTCGGCGTGATCAAGGTGCTTGAAGAATTGCGTATCCCTATCGACTTCATTGCCGGCACCAGCATGGGGGCGCTCGTAGGTGCCGCTTACGCTTCTGGAACATCCATCAGTGAACTCGAAAGTCGACTGGAAGCTGCCGACTGGGACGATCTGCTCACCGATACCAGCCCGCGCGAAGACCGCAGTTTCCAGCGCAAGGAAGAAGATCAGACGCGCCTGTTAAAGCTTGAACTCGGCGTGAAAGGTGGCAGCGTTCGTTTACCCGCTGGCGCTATTTCAGGCCAAAAGCTCGACACCCTGTTCAGTATGATTACCCGCAGTGCACCAGGCTCAACCGACTTCGATCAGTTGCCAATACCTTTTCGCGCGATCGCCACCAATGCAGAAACCGGCCGCATGGAGGTATTGGAGCGCGGTCGGCTGCCCGATGCCATGCGCGCTTCAATGTCAGTGCCAGGGGCGATTGCGCCCTACCCAATAGGTTCCAAAATCTATCTCGACGGCGGTCTTACCCGTAACCTGCCGGTCGACGTGGTCAGAAAAATGGGTGCTGACATTGTTATTGCCGTGAACATAAGTTCGCCATTGCTCAAGCGCAGTGAAATTCAGTCCATCGTCGGTGTATCACTGCAGATGATCAATATCCTCACCGAACAAAACATGCGGGAGTCACTGGAATCACTGGGTCCAGATGATTTCCTGATATCGCCCGCGCTCGATACCATCGGCTCGACCGACTTCAGTCTGGTTGCCGACGCCATCACGCTTGGCGCTGCGGCAACCCGCGAGCAAGCTGCTTTACTGCATAAATTGACCTTGCCAGCGTCGAGTTTTTCCACGCATCGAAGCATGCAGGCGGCGCGCGCAGTGACGCCGTTTACTGCCAATGACCGGATCGACCAGATCCGTGTTCGCGGCTTGCAACGCGCCAACGAGCAGGAATTGACACGCACGCTCGGCGTGCGCCCCGGCGATCCGGTAGATTTCAAGAAGCTTAATATCGGCATAAGCAGGGTTTACGGAAGTGGCTATTTTGAGCGAGTTAACTACGGTCTTACCTCGGAAGGCAACCGCAATATTCTCGACGTGACCGCTCTTGAAAAACCCTGGGGGCCTAATTACCTGCGATTCGGGCTGTCGATGGCAGCCGATACGGTGGGCGAAGGACGTTTCAATCTCCTCATGCGTTACCATCAGACGCAATTCAATTCCGCGGGTGCCGAGTGGCGGCATGACCTGCAGGTGGGACGGGACAGGCGCTTCGCGTCACAGTTTCAGCAACCCTTCGGCGGCGCAGGAATCGCTAACGCGTTCAGCATTGTGCCAGCGGTTGAAGTGACACGCCGACCCATCGATCTGTATATCGATGGCAAGCGCGCCGGGCAGTACCAGATCACGAGTAAGGCGGTGAGCTTCGACTTTGTTGCCGACCTGGGTCGCGATGCAATCGCCCGTGTTGGCATGGTCCGGGGCAACATCGACGCTGCCGTGAACATCGGCGCATTGTTGCCAAACTTCAAGTCGCACCAGGGCGGCCTGCGATTTCGCGTGCTGTTTGATAATCTCGACGATGCCAACTTTCCCCGCGCAGGGCGATCCGCAAGTTTCGACTATTACGCCAGCCTGGAATCGATCGGTACTGGAGATGAATACCGAAAATCCGAATTTAACTACCACGATAATTATTCGATTGGTCGACATACCATATCGGTCGCCGGGCGCTACGGGCGTATCACGGGCGGTGTAGCGCCCATTTTCGACCAGTTTTCCTTGGGCGGCTTCCTGCAGCTTTCGGGCTACCGACCAGGTGAATTGATCGGTGAAACCGTGTCATTCGGACGTGTTGCCTACTATCAGCAAATGAGCAATTTGCAAAACCCGTTTGGCAGACACATCTACGCGGGCGTATCGGCGGAAGTGGGACGAGCGTCAGGGAATTTGAGCTTTTTGGCCGATGGTAAAGTGAAAACTTCATATGGAATTTTCGCCGGCTTTGACACGGTGTTCGGACCATTTTTTTTAGGCTTTGGCAAGGCCCCGCAGCGCAGCACCAACTTTTATTTCTTTTTAGGGCAACCATAGGGTGCAGCCAATTACGTTGGAAGAAATTATCGCGCTTCGCCTATCACGTCGCGAAGTACTTAAGTTAAGCGCGGCATCTGGTTTGGCGAGCCTGCTGGGTATTTCTCAAACTGCTTGCTCCACCCTGTCCGCTCCCGCCGCGGTCTCGCCAGGATTGGGCTTCAAGGCGGTGCCGCTATCCAGCGAAAATACGGTGGTGGTGCCGGAGGGATACACCTCGCGGGTGTTTTTCGCCTGGGGCGACCCAATTTCCGACGGCCCGGCATTCAAGCTCGACGCCTCCAATTCCGCAACAGAGCAAGCGTCGCAGGCAGGCATGCATCACGACGGCATGCATTTCTTTTCATTGCCACCTGGCTCGAACAATCCGCATCATGGCCTGCTGGTGATGAATCACGAATACCTTGACCAGCGCCTCCTTTTTCCAGACGGAATGAAAACCTGGACTGCGGAAAAACTCGTAAAAGCGCAGAACGCGGTTGGGGTATCGGTGATCGAAGTGAAGCGCGACGGTGCCAACTGGCAAGTGGTGCGGCCTTCAAAGTATGCGCGTCGCATCACCTCGCGCACACCAATGTCGATCGGTGGTCCCGCGCGCGGCTCCGCATTGATGCAGACTGCGGCCGACCCCAGAGGCATTGAAGTGTTTGGCACCAACTCAAATTGCGCCAATGGTTTCACCCCGTGGGGCACTTATCTCACCTGCGAAGAGAATTTTCACAGCCACTTCGCGATGCCAACAGGCAAGGCCAGCGTGCGACAGACGCGTTATGGCGCGTGGCCGCGTTCGGGCTATCGTTGGCATGAGTTTGACGAGCGCTTTGATGTCGACAAACATCCAAACGAATTCAATCGCTTTGGCTGGGTGGTGGAGTTTGATCCCTTCGACCCGCAGTCCAAGCCTGTCAAGCGCACCGCGCTGGGCCGTTGCGCTCATGAGAGTGCGTTTCACACGCTGGCGGTCGACGGTCGGGTCGTCATCTACACTGGCGACGATGGGCGGTTTGAATACATTTACAAATTCGTTTCCCGCGACGCTTACAACGCCAATGACCGCGCTGCCAATCGTGACTTGCTTGAACACGGCACGCTTTACGCGGGCAGGTTCAACGACGATGGGTCAGGTGCGTGGATGCCACTGGTGCACGGACAGCATGGTCTAACTGCAGCCAATGGCTTCGCCGATCAAGCCGATGTACTGGTGCATGTCAAGCTCGCGGGCGAACAAGTCGGTGCGACCAAAATGGACCGCCCTGAGTGGATTGTGATTCATCCAAAAAATGGCGAAGTTTATGCCTCCCTCACCAATAACCTCCAACGCGGCACCGCAGGAAAACCCGGCAAGGATGCGGCCAATCCGCGCGACAACAATGTATTTGGCCAGATCATTCGCTGGCGCGAAACCGGCAGCAACGCAGCGTCAACCACGTTCGACTGGGATTTGTTTGTCATCGCCGGCGACCCCACGCACACCGATCCAGCGCAACGTGGCAATATCAAAGGCGACGCGTTCGCCTGCCCCGATACACTGCGCTTTGCGCCTGACGGCACGCTTTGGATCGGCACCGATATCGGCCTGCCGGGACGAGGCGCGTATGCCAATCTCGGCAACAATCAATTGTTGGCCGTCGACACCACCTCAGGCCAGATTCGGCGATTTCTCACCGGCCCGCGCGGCTGTGAAATCACCGGCTTGACATTCACGCCTGACGGCAAAACTGCCTTCCTCAATATCCAGCATCCTGGCGAATTTTCTGAGCAACGCGAGGCCGATCCGATCAGTACGTGGCCGTCAAGGGTCGCCGGGGCAAGGCCGCGGTCAGCCACGATTGTGATTACGAAAGATGATGGTGGGTTGATCGGTGCCTGAAGTCACGGCGCGTACCTCGAATCGTCGGCGACATGCTTCGCTGTCATTTCGAACCCAGCTTCACCGGGTGAGAAATCTGCTTTATTACAGCGGTGAAAAAATGCAGATTACCTGTTCTGCTCGAATTGACAGTGGTTTTGTGCGCCTTTTATCCCGCGATCCGGCCTACGCTTGCTACAATCCGACAACTCCAGCGGAAACCAATCATGCTTAATGTATTCGTACTCAACAATCGGCGCCTGAATCAACTGCAGGTCGACTCGCTCGATGACCTGAAGAACTCCGAGCCGATCTGGATCGACATGGTCGCACCCACCGACACCGAACGCGCGTGGGTAAAATCACTCTACGATTTTGAGTTGCCCGCGACTGAAAATATGCAAGATCTGGAGGCCAGTGCGCGCTTCTTCGAAGGCGAGAGTGGTGAATTGCATCTGCGCTCAGACTTCCTGCTTGAGCTCAATGAGGACGATTCGCGCAACGTGCCAGTTGCCTTTGTCCTCAAAAACAACACCCTGATCTCTTTACACCTCGAAGACTTGCCGGTGTTTCGCCTGGTGCGCATGCGCGCTCGCACCAGGCCCGGCTACATCGAGGACGCCCGCGAAGTGCTGCTCGACCTTTACGCGACCGACGCC
>JBKJVA010000080.1:0-3922 GCA_046589675.1 Usitatibacteraceae bacterium | reverse complement strand
AGCCTCGCAAACTACGCCGATGAAGTACAAAAACTCACGGCGGGTTGCGCCGTCGAGGCTACCGGACTCATCGTGCCGTCACCGGCAAAAGGTCAGCCATTTGAAATGCAGGCATCGGCGATCAGGGTCGTTGGCTGGGTCGATGATCCGGATACCTATCCGATCACGCCGAAAGCGCACACGATGGAATTCCTGCGCGAGGTCGCGCATTTGCGACCACGCACCAACGTCATCGGTGCGACGACCAGAGTACGGCACACCATCGCGTCAGCCATTCATCGCTTTTTCCACGAGCGCGGTTTCCTGTGGGTGAACACGCCGATCATTACCGCCGCCGATGCAGAGGGTGCCGGCGAATTGTTCCGCGTATCCACGCTCGACATGATGAACCTGCCCAAAACAGCCGACGGCAAAGTCGATTTCTCACAGGATTTTTTCGGTCGTGAAGCCTTTTTGACTGTGTCCGGACAGTTGAATGTGGAAACCTATTGCATGGCGCTATCGAAGGTGTACACCTTCGGCCCGACTTTCCGTGCAGAGAATTCCAACACCTCGCGGCATTTGGCGGAATTCTGGATGATCGAACCGGAAATCGCTTTTGCCGATTTGAGCGATGACGCGACACTTGCCGAAGCGCTGCTGAAATACATTATTACCACGGTACTGACCGAGCGCGCCGACGATATGGCGTTTTTTGAAGAGCGCATCGAGAAAGGCCTGATCGCAAAACTCGAAAACATTGTCAAATCCGAATTCGTACGGATGGATTACAGCGATGCGATCAAGGTGCTTGAGAACACGAAGGAGAAATTTGAGTATCCGGTGAAGTGGGGCATTGATCTGCAATCGGAGCATGAGCGCTACATAGCCGAAAAGCACGTCAACGGTCCGACCGTGCTGATGAACTATCCAAAGGAAATCAAGGCGTTTTACATGCGCCTTTCCGACGACGAGAGGACGGTTGCGGCGATGGACGTGCTCGCACCAGGTATCGGCGAGATCATCGGCGGCTCGCAACGCGAAGAGCGCCTCGATGTGCTCGACCGGCGTATGCTGGAATGTGGGCTGGACCCGGTGCATTACGGTTGGTACCGTGATCTGAGGCGCTATGGCAGCGTGCCGCATGCGGGCTTTGGTTTGGGGTTCGAGCGGACGGTTTCGTATCTCACGGGCCTATCAAATGTGCGCGATGTTATTCCGTTTCCACGGACGCCGGGTAGTGCGAAATATTGATCCACCAGCCCTGTCCCTAAGCTGGGCGATGCAGTCAATGGCGATTTTGAAATGATCCTGCAAGACAAGAACCTCAACACACTTTTTAAAAATAATCTCGCCTGGGCCGAGCGCATTCGCGCGCAGCAGCCGGATTTTTTTGAAACGCTCGCCAGGCAACAGAATCCCGAGTATCTCTGGATTGGCTGTTCAGACAGCCGTGTTCCGGCAAACGAGATCGTTGGGCTGATGCCGGGAGAAGTTTTTGTACATCGCAACATTGCCAACGTGGTGGTGCACACCGATCTGAATTGCCTGTCGGTGATCCAGTTCGCGGTGGATTTACTAAAGGTTCAACACATCATGGTAGTCGGACACTACGGCTGTGGTGGCGTGCGTGCTGCCCTGTTCGGCGACCGATTGGGGTTGGTCGATAACTGGCTGCACCACGTGCACGATGTGCGCGACAAGCACATCGAAGCCTTGCAGGCGATCGGGCTTTCAAACGCGCGTGTGGATCGCCTGTGCGAGTTCAACGTGATTGAACAGGTAGCCAATGTTTGCCAGACCACCATTGTGCGCGACGCCTGGGAGAACGGGCAGGAACTGGCAGTACACGGCTGGATATACGGACTAAAAGATGGCTTGCTGCGCGACTTGAATGTCACGGTGAGCAATCGCGAGGAAGCTGGCGCGATCTGCAGCAATGCGATCAGCGCGCTCGCAGGCGGCGTAAATTAACCTGCGTTGGCGATGTTGAGTAATGGGATACCGTAACTAAATAAAAAAGCCGGAACCTCTCAAGAGCGATTCCGGCCTTCATTGCAACGTCATTCCCATTTTAATTATTGCTTAGGCGCTTCCACGGGTGGCGTTCCCGGTACTGGCTTGGGCGTAGGAACTGGAGGTATCTCATCCACGATCGGTGCCGGTGTCGGACGTGGTTCGATGATGGGTGGCACCGGTGGTGCTATTTCCGGCTGAACAGGGACCACCACATTGCCAGATGCCGGCGCACGAGAAACTTTGCTGGTGGCAGCCGGCGCAGGTTTTGCTGCTGGCGTGGTTCTGGAGTTGACTGAACTATTCGGCTCCAAATTTTTTGTGGTTGGTACCAAAACAGAAGGCGACATGTTGGCCGCGTCTGATTTCGGTAGCGTACGTAGCGATTCGGGGGCAGGGGTGGGGGCTTGCAACGACGTCGAGGCTGGCGGCGTTGATTTGACGATGAGATCAGGGGTATAAGTCGTCTGCTCAACTTTCGGAGCGTTGTAATCCGAATAAAAGTTTACGCCATAGCCGATGCCTGCTACAGCGGCGATCATGGCGACCGCGATCCACAATGGCTGATTCGACTTCCTCGAAAAGCTGCCACCATAACTACCGCTCACCACTCTGTACTCGTCGAGTGTGTGTGCTGCAGGCACTGCCAGCTGATAGTCGAAGCGTGGTGAATTCATTTGGGCGGTATGCATGTTCGTCCTTTAAAACGGTGGCGGTTTGCCACGTAAACAGTGTGGGCGCTCATTTTCGGGTAATGCGTAGGCGCGAGGTCGTTTGGCCTGTAGGCTATTTGCGATATCTCATGTGGGCAGCGTAAGGACACGGCCATTCATCGCCAAAGGGCGACCACGCGAAACGGGGGCTAGGTGATTGGAAATTAACGACTTTTTGCGTAAGTCAAATTGTTCCACCATGGATTCAGCGGGTAAATGTCCGTTCAGCCATGTGTATACTCGCGCCGAAAGACGTCGCACCCCGCTCTGCAGTAAACTCACATTTTTTATTTGCTTAACGAGACTTCATCATGACTGCCCGCGACGCCATTCCTAGCCTCAACGTGATCGACACCGGCAAATTGTTCGACGACATTTCGCGCCAATGGGACGACGACATCGTCCCCCAATTGATCGAATACGTGAAGCTACCTGCAAAATCGCCGGGCTTTGATCACGACTGGGCCAAACACGGCTTTCTGGACGCTGCCATCGAGCAGGCGCGTAAATGGGTGTTGGCACAGAACGTGGCGGGACTCACGCTTGAAGTGGTGCGCATTGCTGAACGCACGCCGGTATTGTTTTTCGATATACCGGCCTCCGGCGGTGTCGATCCAAACGCGACCGTCCTGCTCTACGGCCATCTGGACAAGCAACCCGAAATGACCGGCTGGCGCGCGGGTCTCGGTCCGTGGATTCCGGTCTATGAAGACGGCAAGCTTTACGGTCGCGGCAGTGCCGACGATGGTTATGCGGTGTTTGCCGCACTCTCGGCGATCATGGCGCTGGATAAACAGGGTATCCCACGTCCACATTGCGTCGGATTGATTGAGACTTGCGAAGAAAGCGGCAGCTACGATTTGCCCTGCTATCTTGAATCGCTGGCCGCGCGGATGGGCCAGGTAAAGCTGGTGATTGCGCTTGATTCCGGCGCCGGCAATTACGATCAGATGTGGGTAACAACCTCGCTTCGCGGCCTCGTCAACGGCACACTCACCGTAAACGTGCTGACCGAAGGCGTGCATTCAGGCGACGCGGGTGGCGTGGTGCCATCTTCTTTCCGCGTGGCGCGGCAACTGCTGGACCGTATCGACGACTCACGCACCGGCGTGGTCAAGCCTGCCGCGTTCAACTGTGACATTCCAATAGAGCGCGTGGCGCAAGCCAAACAGGCAGCCGACATTCTCGGTGAATCGATGTGGAAAAGGTTTCCG
>JBKJVA010000142.1:0-3208 GCA_046589675.1 Usitatibacteraceae bacterium | reverse complement strand
GCTTGAAGGCCGGGTCTCGGATACTGGAATTGGCATACCGAGCGATCGTGCCGGTAAACTGTTTCAGCCGTTCACCCAGGTAGATGCGTCGACAACGCGCAAATATGGCGGTACCGGCTTGGGGCTTGCGATTGTGCGACGACTTTCACAATTAATGGGTGGCGACGTTCGAGTTGAAAGCCCCGAGGGGCACGGCTCGACGTTCATATTCACGGTATCGACCAGCGCTGCGCAGGGGCCGCAAAAGCCCTACATGCAAAGGGACGTGGCCGATTTTCTGCGCAAGCGCCTTCTCGTGGTCGACCGGAACGCGAACCGGAGGAAGATACAACAGCACCGGTACTCTCGCTGGGGATTTGATACGGTGACGGCTGCGCCGGAAGAAGCTCTGCGGATATTCAATCTAGGCCCTGCCTATGATATTTTGCTTACTGAAATGGAGACGTCGTCGTTTGAAACATTAGCCATGCGGGACGCTCTTGAAAAAGACGACCGCGAACGGCAGCGTTCTGGCCAAGCCTTAATTTCAGTCATTTTGCAATCCTCTATCTCGCGTGCGGAACTATTACAAAGGCAGAAGACGGCTGCGTTTCGCCATGATGCCTTCATCATGCGGCCGGCCGGTCGAGGCAGAATTTTTGATGTGTTGATGCGCGCAGTCTTGCACCTGCCGAATCTGGATGTTGCGACGCGCCCGTATTTGCCTGCGGCGGCAACCGACGTTCGACAACCTCCGACGACATCAATCACGCTTGCAACACCTGGATCAGATGCAAGTTTGACGACGCCGCCAGAAAGCAATCGCCGCAATTTACTATCCGTAAGTATCCGCGGACGACCGCCCAGGATACTCGTCGCCGAGGACAATGAAGTAAACCAGCGGGTAATCCTCGGCATGCTCAAGAACCTGGGATGCGAGTTGGATTTGGCCTGCGATGGTAGCAGCGCCGTCAAAAAAGCGATTGCCGGCAAGTACGATGTCATCCTCATGGACATTCACATGCCGGAGCTCGATGGCGTAACTGCAATGCAAAACATTCGCGCTGGCATCGCCGCCGGCGCGTGTCCGCCGATAGTCGCAATGACGGCCCACGCACTTCCCGGCGACCGCGAACATTATCTCTCGATGGGCATGAGTGACTACATCTCCAAGCCCATACGCACAGGCGACTTGAAAAACCTCTTTGAGAGAGTATTCCCCAAGGATATCGCCGCTCAACCCACGGGTACTGAAGTCCAAATGTCGAAGCGCCCGTCTCCACACCGCGTGGCTAGCGTCGCCCGTGCCGAGACACTACCCATCCTCGACACTGAACAACTCGAGGACCTGCGCTACCTGCCAGCCGCTGCAGGTGCCAATAATAATGAGCAGGATGCCGTTGGCGGGCTCATAAGGCTATTTCAAACAAAAGCGACTGAACGCATGGACGAGATGGAAAGCCTGCTGAGCAATGGTCACTGGTCCCAGCTTGCCGAAATCGCGCATAGCCTGTGCGGGTCTTCTGCCAGCATGGGATTCCCGCGCGTGGCAGCCTATTGCAAAGATCTGGAACTTGCTGCAGGTCGTAAAAAAAATGCCCTGGAACTCGACGCGCCAACCCAGGAAACCCTGGATGATTATTTTGCACTTATCAAATTTCACTATCGGGAAGCCGATGCCGCGTTGCGGTTATGGTTGGCAACCACGTCTGCCCCACGGGAGCAGTAAAGTAGCGACCCCTGAAGCAAGCAACCCTCAAGCCACCTTTAGTACCAGCTTTCCAAAATTCTCGCCCTTGAACAACTTCATCAATGTCTCCGGGAAGGTCTCTAGTCCCACTGCAACATGCTCGCGCGATTTCAATTTTCCTTCAGCCATCCACTCGCCCATCTGCATTGCGCCCTCCCTGTAACGCGGTGCGTAATCGAACACGACGATGCCTTCCATGCGCGCGCGATTGACCAGCAGCGAAAGATAGTTTGAGGGACCCTTCACCGGCTCGGTATTGTTGTATTGGGAAATCGCACCGCAGATCACGATGCGCGCCTTCAGATTGATGCGGGTCAGTACGATATCGAGAATTTCACCGCCGACATTGTCAAAATAAATGTCGATACCGCCAGGACAGGCTTCCTTCAAGCCTTTGCGCACGTCTTTATTTTTGTAGTCAACGCAGGCATCGAAGCCTAGCTCCTTGATGACGTAATCGCATTTCTCTCGTCCACCCGCAATACCGACCACCCTGAGTCCGAGGATTTTTGCTATCTGACCGACAGTGGCACCGACCGCACCGGAGGCACCGCACACCACAAGTGTCTCGCCCACCTTGGGCTGACCAGATTCAAGCAAGCCAAAATAGGCTGTCATGCCGGGCATACCAAGTACATTCAAGTAGCAAGTCAGGGGTGCCAGCTTGGGATCGACCGTAACCATGCCCTTGCCGTCTGAAACCGCGTACTCTTGTACGTTCAGCATACCGCTCACGCTGTCGCCCGCTTGAAATTTTGGATGCCTGGACGTGATCACGGTACCGATGCCGCCCGCGCGCATCACGTCGCCCAATGCAACCGGTGCAATGTATGACCTGGCTTCGTTCATCCAGCCGCGCATGGCGGGGTCGAGCGAGAGGTAGAGCGTCTTGACCAGCAGTTGGCCCTCCGCAATCTCGCTGACAGTCTCGACATCAAAAGCGAAGTCATCACGCTTTGGTTCGCCGACGGGCCGCTTGACGAGACGAAACAGGTGATTCTGCAAAGGAGCATTCATGGGAAGTTTCTCGTCTATAGTAAAAAAACAAAGGCCGGTACACCACAAGGGTAGTACCGGCCTTCAGGGTGAACGCGGTCGAACGCCCTTACGGTAGTCGACGACGTTTCGCCGAAGCGATTACTTCAGATGCGCGGAGACCAGCTTGGTCATTTCAAACATCGAAACGACTCTCTTGCCGCCGAACACGGCTCTAAGTTTCTCATCGGCATTGATCATGCGACGGTTGACGGCGTCTTGCAGTTTGTTTTTCTTGATATAGTCCCAAAGCTTCTTGGTGACTTCGGTGCGTGGTTGCGGTGCAGAACCAATGACTGCGCCGAGAACAGGACTGATATTCATCGGCTTCATGAAGGCTGCATTGGGCTTGCGCTTAACGGCAGGTTTCTTCGGTGCGGCTTTTTTGGCGGCGGGCTTCTTGGCTGCCGGTTTTTTCGCTGCTGGCTTCTTGGCGGCGGGCTT
>JBKJVA010000071.1:0-1208 GCA_046589675.1 Usitatibacteraceae bacterium | reverse complement strand
ATGAAACCGGGTTCGAAATGACAATGTTCAGGCGACACGACTACATCCTGGGTTTAACCTAGATTCCTCAGTTGGACGGGTGTGAGTGTGCGTTTTTGCGGCTTTCTGGCAAGGGTGTAGCAGGGGTTTCGGGCAGCGTGCTGCCCGCCTGCGAAACGGTCTGCGCATGCAAGCGCAGACGCGCCCTGCAAGGGCGACGACGAAGCAGGCTACCTCCTGCCAGGAGGAGCAACACGGCCTGAAGTACGTCTTCGGTGGCCTGCCAGGGAGTCGCAAAAACGTGCAATCACTCCCGTAGCGCTCTCACCCAAAAGGTGATCATCCAGAACGTGAAAATTTTCATCATTGCCAAATACTTATTGATGGCGATAAGCGGTCAACTGAGGAATCTAGGTTAAACCCAGTCGCGACCGATCAAATATTTTTCAGTCAATTCCGCCTCGCGCGATCCCGCCTGTGGTTGCCAGTTATAGCGCCACTTTACCAATGGTGGCAGCGAGGCAAGAATTGATTCGGTTCGCCCGCCCGACTGCAGGCCAAAATGGGTGCCGCGGTCGAACACCAGATTGAATTCAACATAGCGTCCACGACGATAAAGTTGCCATTCACGTTCCGGCTCCGCAAAGGCCATATTGCGGCGACGCTCGACGATCGGCACATAGGCATCGAGAAAGGCATCGCCCACGGCGCGCTTCATTGCGAACGATTGTTCGAAACCAGGATGATGAAAGTCGTCGAAGAAAACGCCGCCGATTCCCCTTGGTTCCTGACGATGCTTGAGATAAAAATATTCGTCGCACCATTTTTTGAAATGTGGATAATAGTCGTCGCCAAAAGGTTGCAAGGCATCGCGATTGACGCGGTGAAAGTGCACGCAGTCTTCTTCAAATCCGTAGAACGGCGTGAGATCCATGCCGCCGCCAAACCAGAATGCATCGTGTTCGGCATCCAATGACGAGCGAGCGATAAAAAAACGCACATTCATATGTACCGTCGGCACGAACGGATTGTCAGGATGCAACACCAGCGACACACCCATCGCCTCCCAGGCGCGCCCGGCTATTTCGGGGCGATTGGCAGCGGCAGTCGGGGGCAGCTTGGTGCCGATCACATGCGAGAACAACACGCCGGCACGCTCGAACAGTTTGCCGCCTTCGAGAATGCGCGAGATGCCGCCGCCGCCTTCATTGCGGGTCCATGTGTCGGTA
>JBKJVA010000335.1:0-2135 GCA_046589675.1 Usitatibacteraceae bacterium | reverse complement strand
GTCAGTCCAAGCGAAAGGACCCATTTTTCAATGATGTCCTGCCCACCCAGTAAGGCGAACGCCGCCGAAAATATCGATGAACCGACAAACAGCCAACACACCATCGCACTGGTTTTAGCGGTGAGGAAGGAAGATTCTTTGACGATACCGCCCAATTCCTTGAGGCTCGCCGTTACCGCACTATCGGGTTTGGTTTTCCTGGCGTTCGCGTATCGATAGGCACCGGCAAGAATGCAACCACCGAACGCGCCAACTGCAGCGGCCTCGGTCGGCGTCGCCAAACCGAACACGATGGAGCCAAGAACCGAAATGATCAGAACAGCGAGTGGGAAAAACGACGTCAACAGCATTTTAAAAATTTCCAGCCGTTCCCAATTCAGCAGCGAGTAGGTCAAGGCCATGCCGGCCATGCCGATACCAAACACAATCCAGTACCAGGTTGGTACTGACACGCGGGTCGCAGCAGAGGGCGCTGTTGGTGGCGTCACAGACTTTGACGCCGCAGCGCTCTCCGGAAGCACCTTAGGCGGCTCGGCAACGACAGCCTTGGCTGTTTCGTTGGGCGGCTCTTTCAGCCCCCCGTCATCCTTGGGTGGTTCCTGCAAACCTGACGAGAGTTCAACCGGTTTTTCGTCGACGGGTGCGCCAAATGCACCGCCGGATTCAACCAGTCCTGTTGTATCAACCTTAACTGCCGGCGCCGTCGCAGAGGAATACATCATGCCGAGCAAAAGCACGATGACGATCGCAGGGATCAGCGAAACAAACAACTGCCCCAACACCGAGCGCTTTGAGAGGCCAGGTACGCTCAGTCCGCCGAACAGGCCAGCTACCGCATTACGCCCCTTCGGCGCAAGTGCACTCGCAAGCGGCGGCAATGGCACGAAGCGCTCGCTTGCAGCAAGTGGTGGCGCCAAATGTGGTTTCCACTTCGCCACAATAATGACGTAGCCCACGTAGAGTGCGGCCAGCATGATGCCCGGGAAGAAGGCGCCTGCGTATAGCTTTACGACGGAAACACCGGCGGTTGCACCGTAAACAATCAGCAACACCGAGGGCGGAATCAGAATGCCAAGGCAACCGCCAGCGGTGATGGCACCGGCAGAAAGCCTGACGTCATAGCCCGCGCGCAGCATGGCCGGGAACGCAAGCAAACCCATCAAGGTGACGACTGCCCCAACAATGCCCGTCGCCGTGGCAAAAATTGCGCAAGTAACGATGGTCGCAACCGCCAACGAACCAGGAATCCGTGCCAACGCGAGGTGCAAGCTTTTGAACAGCTTTTCAATCAGCGCAGCGCGTTCAACCAGATACCCCATGAACACGAACAAGGGAATCGCGATCAGAACATCGTTGGACATCACCGAGTAGGCGCGCTGCACCATCAGGTCCAGCGTCTGTGTGACCGCGATTTCCGGATTCACACTGCGGTACGCGATCCAGGCAAAGAACACACCCATGCCCATCAGCGTAAACGCGGTCGGAAATCCAAGCATGATCATGACGACAATCAACCCAAGCATCATCAGCCCAAGGTGACCGTTGGTAAGGTTTCCCCATGGCATTACCACCACCAGCACCGTCAGGATAATCGCCATCAGGCTGAAGCCAAACCAAAGCTCTTTACGGATGGTCGGCATCCTCATTTGGATTTTTCCTGCGCAATAACATATTTATCCAGCCCGGCAATGTCCTCGTCCTTGACGTGAACCATCTCTTTAAGTTTTTCGACATCGACTTCTTCGACGTCCGCCTCCCGTGACGGCCATGCGCCCTCGCGGAGGCAAACGATACAACGGAGTATCTCGACGAAGCCCTGCATCAACAGCAACGCACCGGCCATCGGAATGATTGTCTTGAAGTGGTACAGAGGCGGGCCGTCGGCAGTAATGCTCGAATGCTCTTTTATGGCCCAACTTTCTCCGGCGTAGATGTAACCAGCCCAGACGAGCGCAATGACGCCGGGAATAAAAAAAAGGATGTACAACACCAGATCGACGCCGGCCTGGGTGCGAGGCTCGAAGAAGCTGTAAAGAACATCGCCTCGGACATGACCGTTCTTCGACAAGGTATAGGCACCGGCCATCATGAACATTGCCCCATACATCATGATCATGATGTCAAACGCCCAGGAA
>JBKJVA010000158.1:0-4296 GCA_046589675.1 Usitatibacteraceae bacterium | reverse complement strand
CACGCTCATCATGCATGGTAATTCTGCTATCTTCAATACATGGTTCCAGATGCGATTGACTTGAAACAAGTTCGGCGGGCGCTGGTCGTCAAGTTGCGACATCACGGCGACGTGCTGCTCACCTCCCCCGTCATCCAGGTGCTGAAAAATCACGCCCCGCATGTCGACGTCGATGCGCTGGTTTACGAAGACACACGGGAAATGCTCAGCGAGCATCCGGCAATTAGCCAAGTATTTTGCATTGACCGCGAATGGAAACGGCAAGGGGTGATCAGGCAAGGTGCTGCAGAATTGAAATTGCTGCGCGCATTGCGTGCGCGGCATTACGATTTGTTGATACATCTCACCGAGCATCCGCGCGGCGCATGGCTTACCCGCCTGCTGGGGCCGCGCTACTCGGTGGCGCAGCGTGCCCAGGGCATCAACGAGGGGCGCGATTCCTATTTGTGGAAAACCAGTTTTACCCACACCTTTCCGTCACCGCGCGCGACTTTCCGTCACACCGTTGAAACCAACCTTGATGCCCTGCGACGGCTCGGTATTTATCCAATGGAGTCAGAAAAGAAACTGGTACTGGTTCCTGGCGAGGCGGCAGAGAAAAAAGTGCAGGCGCTGATGGATCTCCACGGCATCGAGCACAAGCGCTTCATTCATATTCATCCTACCTCGCGGTGGTTTTTCAAAACCTGGCCGTCCAAGAATTTTGCGGAACTGATTCTTCAGTTGGGCCGGAGTGGCGAACGCGTCGTGCTGACTGCCGCACCTGCGCCGGAAGAGCGCAACATGATTGCAGAAATCAAGAGCTTACTCAAAGCCCCGGTGGTCGATCTTACCGGCGCATTGTCGTTGAAGGAGTTGGCCGCACTCACTGCGCACGCACGCGCATTTGTGGGTGTCGATTCGGCACCGATGCATATGGCTGCCGCGATGCAGACGCCGACGGTGGCGTTGTTTGGCCCTTCCGGGGAGGCGCACTGGGGACCGTGGGGCGTCGTGCATCGTATCGTTGCCTCCACTGAGCCGCGCCACAGTTGCCGACCTTGTGGCAATGATGGCTGTGGCGGATCCAAGGTAAGTGAGTGCTTGACCCAGTTGCCGGTGGCGCGGGTGACAGCGGCGTTGAATGAGTTGCTGGCACTTTCTTGATTATTGCCGCCGGGTGAACGCCCAAAGGCAGCCGCGCGTGTCCGATATCAAACTTTCAGGTGCGAATTCGCAGGTGCGCCTGTTAGTGGATTCCTCAATTGCGCGACGCCAACCCGACCGACGCGAAAACTGGTGAGATAATGCAGGTTCGCGGAGATCGGTCTGCGCCTTTTTCATTTCATCGCGACGCCCTCCATATGACGATTCTCCAGAACGACACCTTCCTTCGCGCGTTGATGCGCGAGCCAACCACCTACACGCCGATCTGGATCATGCGCCAGGCAGGGCGCTACTTGCCTGAGTACAACGCAACGCGAAAGCGAGCGGGTAGTTTCCTGGGCTTGGCAAAAAGCCCCGATTACTGCACCGAAGTCACGCTGCAGCCGCTGGATCGATTCAAACTCGATGCGGCGATTCTGTTCTCGGACATTCTGACCATTCCCGATGCGATGGGGCTGGGCTTGTATTTTGTTGACGGTGAGGGCCCGAAGTTCGAACGTACCGTGCGCACCGAGGAAGACGTGAAGAAACTTCCCGTTGCCGACCTCGATCAACTCAGATACGTGACCGATGCGGTCACGCAAATTCGTGGTGCACTCAGTGGTCGCGTGCCATTGATCGGTTTCTCCGGTAGCCCCTTTACCTTGGCCTGTTACATGGTTGAGGGTGGTGGCTCGGATGATTTTCGCCACATCAAGACCATGCTGTACCAACGCCCGGATCTGTTGCATGCGATTCTTGAGAAAAATACCGAGAGCGTGATTGGCTATCTGAACGCACAAATTGATGCCGGCGCACAGGCGGTGATGTTATTCGATACCTGGGGCGGCGCACTGTCCCATTCGGCGTATCAGGAATTCTCGCTTGCCTACGCCAAGCGTGTCATGTCCGGCTTGAAACGCAGCAATGAGGGGCGCATTGTGCCTCGCGTCTTTTTCACCAAGGGTGGCGGTCTCTGGCTTGAATCGATGGCCGAGTGCGGTGCGGATGCACTGGGCCTGGATTGGACAATCAGTATGAGCGAAGCTAAAAGACGTGTCGGGCACAAAGTTGCACTGCAGGGCAATCTGGATCCCAATGTTTTGTTCGGCAACCCTGATGCCATCGAACGCGAAGCCAAGCGGGTGCTCAACGAATTTGCGTACGACAAAAATGCAACAGGGCACGTGTTTAATCTGGGTCACGGCATTTCGCAATTTACCAATCCAGACCATGTGGAAGCGCTTGTTAACGCGGTTCACCGCGCCAGTGCTAGGGTTTAGCAACATTGCATTGTCAAGAAAAATATTTTTGCAAATGATAGAACCAGGGGCTTGCTTATGCACAGAAAGCCTGTTCGATAGGTGATATAACGCGTTCCACGGGGTAAATCACCAATTGATTGTTTTTTAAGGGTATTTTGGCAAGTTTTCGCCCTGCATACTGGGCATTTCCCATTGCTGAGCTAGCGATTCACCTCACAGAATGCGAGCTATGCACAAAGTTATCCACAAGCCGAAAAACCAGTGTTGGCGCGGCTTTCCGGGTGCCCCAGAGGGGGCTGCAATACGTTTGTGAAGTCACTTATTGCCCAGGTCGCGCTCGACATACCGATAGCCAAAAACTTCGATTTTCTTGCGCCAGATACAACTACAGATGACATCGGTCGTCTGGTCATAGTGCCGTTCGGGCGCAAACAACTGGCAGGCGTGATCGTCGCCCTGCGTGATGAAACCGATGTACCGTCGGCCAAGTTAAAACCGATCATTCATGTTCAACGTGCGCTGCCTAAATTTTCAGCGAATGAATTCGCGCTGTTTCGTTTTTGTGAAAGTTACTATCACTATCCTCTGGGGCCCATTGCGCTGAACGCGCTCCCACCTGGCATGCGAATCGCGAAGCCGGTTCGATCGCGGAAACAGTGCATTGTAAGCATCACGGTAGCAGGCCGTGAATCCCTACCCGCATTACCCGCGCGTGCAGTCGCACAACGCTCGATGCTGTCGGCATTACTGGATGCGCCACAAGCGGAGTCGCAATTAAAGTTACGTCACGAGCGGGCGACTGGTGTTTTGTCCACGCTATTAAAAAAGGGCTGGGTGATCGTAACTGACATTTCAGAAGGCGCGCTGCCCAAGCGAGGCGGTGCGACTAAGAACGCGTTCGGCCCCACGCTAAGTGACGAACAGAATAGCGCCGTGGAACTAATCAATGCGGCGCGCGATACGTTTACACCTTTCCTGCTTTTCGGTGTTACCGCCAGCGGCAAGACTGAGGTTTATTTGCAGGTCATCGCCGACGCGGTGACACGCGGGCGCCAGGCGTTGGTACTGGTGCCGGAAATTAACCTCACACCCCAATTCATGCGGCAGGTGACATTGCGTTTCCCCGATGCGCATATTGTCCAGCAGAACAGTGGGCTGGCAGCCGTGCCGCGCATGGTCGGTTATATCGATGCGCAAGCGGGCCGCGCTGATATCGTCGTTGGCACCCGGCTTGCCGTCTTCACGCCGATGCCGAGGCTGGGTGTGATCATCATTGACGAAGAGCACGATCAGTCGTTCAAGCAGCAGGAAGGATTTCGCTATTCAGCGCGCGATGTCGCGATATTTCGCGCCCAGCAGGAAAACTGCGTCGTCGTGATGGGGTCGGCCACGCCTTCACTGGAAAGTCTGCACAACGTCATGCGCGGACGGTTCAAGCAAATCGCACTCAGCAAGCGCGCAGCCGTAAACGCTTTAATGCCAAAAATAGATTTCATCGACCTCAACCTCGAACGTGTCGAAGACGGCCTGTCATTGCAATTGATCAAATCAATCGAGGAAACAGTAGATCGTGGCGAGCAAGCATTGGTGTTCATCAACCGCCGCGGCTTTTCCCCCGCGCTGGTGTGCGCGCAATGCGGCGCGATGCCAGAATGCAAACGATGCAGCGCACGATTGGTGTTTCATCAAAAAGACCGGCACCTGAAGTGCCACCACTGCGGCTACCAATCGCGGGTGCCAGTCGCCTGTGCGTCCTGCGGCAGCCAGGAGCTGGTGCCTGCGGGTCAGGGAACCGAGCGCATTGAAGCTGCGCTGCGTGGCAAATTGCCAACGGCGCGCATTGCCCGGGTTGATCGCGATTCCACGCGCAAACGCGGCACCGCCGAAAAAATATTTGATGCCGCTG
>JBKJVA010000327.1:0-6133 GCA_046589675.1 Usitatibacteraceae bacterium | reverse complement strand
ATCTGCCTTGCTCACGCTGGATTTCCTTTGTGTTGTCGCACCTGCATCAGTCAACCTCGAAACCGGCTGCAAGCAACGCGGTACGCGCCTCAACGCCCGTAAGCTGATTAATGAAATCTCTTGATCGATCCGGGTGCGCCGATCGTACCGCCAATCCTGCTGAATAGATCGAAATGCTCTGCTTCCCCACCGACAATGGCCCCGCCAGGGATACTCCCGTGCCGGCAATAATTTCGGTAACCTGCATGACGCCCAACTCCAGCGTGCCGATGCCTTGCGCAATTCGTATGATCGCCTCATTGCCGCTCGGGGCAAACTCCAGTTTTGGCGCAATCTGCTCCGCGATACCAAGCTGGCGTAGCACTTCGAGCAGGACTTTACCCGCGGTCGCGACCGCCGGATCCGGGCAAACAATCTTCGTTGCAATCAGCAGGCTTGCGCGCAAGGCATCCGTGCTGCCCACATCCGGCAGCGCTATGCCGGCACGTACCGCAATTGCCGTTGCGACCCTGCCCAGGTCACTGCGCGAACCGGCGACAACCAGCCCCTGTTTAATCAGTTCATCGATCAGACCAGCGGTAAGTATGATGACATCGGCCGGCTCACCTGCAACGACGCGCGCGCTAATCGCGCCGACTGCACCGTAATGCTCGGCGATAGTCACGTGGTGATCGCGCTGGAAATCAAGGGCCAGCCGCATCACGACCGCCCTTGCTGCCCCGGCGCAAAAGATATTCAGGCTTTCCAAACGCTGCTTCCCATCTCTGGTTTGCTTGACCCGCCAAGCGGTCTGAATCAACGCACTGTCTTGATACCGGATTGCTGAAACTGTACCCGCAGTTCATTCTCAATTTTATCGATTGACTTCGCCAACTCCGGGCCGGTGAGAAAGCCCTCCTCGAGCTGGTTGTCTGCCACATACTTCTGCCAGGAGGCCGTGTTGTGCAGTTTGTCAAACAGGTCTTCCCAATACGCAATAACATCCTTCGGTATACCGGGTGGCGCCACCAGTGCGCGTATTTGCGGCGGCACGCTCACGTCGTAACCGGCTTCTTTAAGCGTGGGGACGCCGGGGTAGCTCGGCAAAGGTTTTTCGGCAATCTGGGCCAGCACCCGCATCTTGCCCGCGCGAATCTGCTCCCCAGCCTCTTGTGGCTCAATAATCATCATGTCCACATGGCCACCAAGCAATGCGGCGACCCGCTCACCGCCACCCTGGAACGACACGAATGCCCATTTGGTTCCGGTATGTTGCTGCAACGCTTGCCGCATGATGCTGTCACGCGATGTCAGCGAGCCACCGGACTGTTTGAGCTTGCCAGGATTGGCGCGCGCAGCTTCTATAAAGTCGCGCATGGTCTTGTATGGGGAATCCGCGCGCACGGCGAACACCGCCGGCTCGAATACTAATCGCGCCACCGGAGTCAAATCCCGCAATGTAACTTTGGCCTCGGCGCTGGTAAGCGGCGTGGCGATCCACACACTGGTGATGAGGCCGAGCGTATGTGTCTCACCCTTTTTTTCCGCCAAATAGGCAGCGGCCACGGCAGCATTGCCACCTGTTTTGTTGACAACCTGCATACGCACCGGGAGCAGCTTTTCTTTTTCCAGCATGACGACGATGGTGCGTGCGAGCACATCGCTGCCGCCGCCCGGACCGGTGTGTACCACCATTTCAATCGGCTTGGTCGGTTTCCATTGCGCATGTACCAACCCGCTCACAAATACTGCAGCCAGCGCCATCGTAATGATTCGTGTGTAACGCATCGTTCCGCTCCTTTTAGTGTGTTTCATTTTCAAGCCTCCTGATCGATAACCTGGACCCGCACTGCATTGAATTTCCTGAACAGCGGCACCAGCAGCAACAAAATCGCTATGGCGAGAAGCACTGCCGAAATCGGTCGCTGCCACAAAATCGAAAGTTCCCCTTGCGACATCATCAACGATTGACGAAGCGCCTTTTCCATCCCATCCCCAAGCACCAAACCCAACACCAGCGGCCCGGTCGGAAAATGGAGCTTACGCATCGCATAGCCGAGCAGTCCGAACAGCGTGAGCAGACCCAGATCGAACATACTACTTGAAGTGGTGTAGACCCCGATCATCGAGACGCCAAGAATCAGCGGGAACATTGCATAACCCGGCAACTTCAACAACTGCGCGAACACTGATACCAAAGGCAAATTCAAAATCAGTAACATCACATTACCGATGTACATGCTCGCGACCAAACCCCAGAACATCGCCGGACTTTCCTCGATGAACAGCGGGCCTGGCTTGAAGCCCCATAACACCAGTGCGGCGAGGAGAATTGCGGTCGTGCCGCTACCGGGAATGCCGAGCGTTAGCAGCGGCACCAGCGCGCCACCGGTCTCGGCGTTGTTCGCACCTTCGGGTGCAGCAACACCTTCGACGACACCGGTGCCGAATTTCTCCGGATGTTTTGAGACAGCCTTCTCGACCCCATAGGAAAGAAACGAGGCAATCGTTGAGCCGGCACCCGGTAGCACCCCGATAATGAAGCCGATGACCGATCCATTCAAAAATGCAAATCGACAATCCTTCATATCCTGCCAGCTCGGCATCAGATTGCGGAAGCCCTTTGGTAACGGCATTATCTCGGCCGGTTTTGGTGATTCCATGTTGGCCATGACTTCGCCGACCGCGAAAATCCCGATTGCTACCACCACAAATTCAATGCCACCCAACATGGAAGCCTGGCCAAATGTGAAGCGCGACGTTGCGCTGAATAGATCAGTGCCCATGCTGGCGATCCACAAACCCACCAGCATGGCCAAAATCGCCTTGGTGAGCGATTCACCCGCGAGCAAAACCACCATGGCGAGCCCCAAAACCATTAATGCGAAGTATTCGGGCGAGCTAAATGCAAGCGATAGTTTGGCCAGCGGCGGTGCCACCAGCATTAATGCGACGACACTGAATGTTCCCGCAATAAATGAGGCGATGGCACTGATGCCGAGCGCTGCACCGGCACGACCCTTGCGCGCCATCTGATAACCATCCAGGCAGGTGACCACCGAGGCAGACTCCCCCGGCACGTTTAGAAGTATCGAAGTAGTTGATCCGCCGTACTTCGCTCCGTAGTAGATGCCCGCCAACATGATCATGGCACCGGTAGGTTCCATCTTGAAAGTAAGCGGCAGTAACATCGCGATCGTCGCCGGCGGCCCGAGGCCCGGCAGCACACCAACGACCGTGCCGAGCAGCACACCGATAAAACACAGGGCAAGCGCATTGGGCGTCAACGCCACCGCGAAGCCCTGCATCAATCCGGTTAAGACGTCCATGATTATCTAAAAAGGATTCCGGCAGGCAGGGAAAGGTTTAAACCCCACGAAAAAAGCAGATAGAAGCCAAGTGCACCACCGAGGGATATGCCGAGGGCGATTCGTTGCGACTGTCGGAACATCACGGCAATCAGAAACCACCCCAGCAGCGAAAATGACAGGAAAAATCCCAACACCTTCAACAGTGCCACACACGCAACCAGCGCTGCCCAGCATGTCAGGGCGCGACGCATTTCACGCCAATTGATTGCGTGTTTGCGCATCGCCGGGTCATGCTTCAACACGGCCCCCGCCACCAATAATAGCGAAAACACAACCATGGCAATGCCGTACCAGCGGGGGAAAAAGCCGGCACCTGGCCCGTCTTCGCCGAGATACACCCAGCCCATCGACGCATTGATAATGTAGGCGCCGAGCGCAGCGAGCACCAGACCGGCCCAGAAGTCCCCCTTGCGTACCACTTCCTTCATTTTGTCTCACTCCTTATCGCGGTTGCGTTGACCGCGCTTACCTTGATCGGTGCTGCCCGGCAGGAAAGTAATTCAGATATGTTGATTGGAACGCGGTCCGTGCGCGGACTCAGTTGACGGCCTGGCCTGCTTTTCGTTTATAACGCCCGACCGGAACGAGTTCCGCTACGGTGCCGCCGGGGGCATGAAATTTCACCGGAATGATGCCCGCGTCGCTGACGATCTTGCAGCCAAATGAAAGAACCTGCTGCGTGGCGCGCTCGATGTCATCAACCTCGACGGCAAAGTGGTGGATGCATGGCCCGTCGCCAGCGGCCCTGGACTCTGCCGATTGCGTGCCTGCATCATATTTGAGCAGTGTGAAATCGATCTCGCCATCGCTCATGTGCCGCGAGGTATGATCGCGCGTCTTCTTGGTTTCAGCATCTACAAAGCCAAATACTTTTTGATAAAACTCGCCGGTCTTTTCGAGTTCATCGACTTTCAAGGCGATATGCACGATGCGGTTTATGGGCTTGTCGTGCGAAATTTTCTTGTAGCGCCCGATTGGCACCAGCTCCGCCACGGTACCGCCCGGCGCATGAAACTTCACTGGAATAATGCCTGGATCACTGACAATTTTGCAGCCGTACGACTGGATCTGTTGCGTGGCCTTTTCGATGTCGTCGACCTCGACCGCAAAATGGTGAATGCACGGTCCATCGCCAGCGGCCTTTGATTCCGCAGACTGCGTACCCGCATCATATTTGAGCAGCGCAAAATCGATCTGGCCGTCGGTCATGTGTCGCGAGGTGTGGTCGCGCGTCTTCTTTGTTTCGGCGTCTACAAACCCGAACACCTTTTGATAAAACTCACCGGCTTTTTCGAGTTCATCCACCTTCAATGCCAGATGCACAATTCGGTTCATTTATTTCTCCTGATGACGCTTACGCAGACGGCCGCCACTATCAGCTTGCCGCGTGTGGATTTAACTGCAGTTCGAGCCGGATAGTTGCCGTTCGCGATCAGAGCCTGGCTTCGCCGACCAGCGCATTCACATTGCCTTGGCTTGCCAAGTTCCAACAAAGCTTTTTTAGGGTTTCCGCCTTGACCGCACCCAAAATAGGCTTCACCAAACTGTCGAACTTGCCTTCAAGCCTCGCATCGGTCATCGGATTTTCCATGCTGCCAATAGCGTGCTTGACGAACACGTGAACCTTGCGGCCGTCCTTCATTATGACGGTGGCGTCAACCGAGGCTTCGTGAATACTGTCATCAACGATCGCGACAATTCGACTGCGCAGATCGAGCATGTCAGCACGGTTGACAATAGCGTCATCGTACTGATGTTCGCCGGCTTCACCAAAAATCAATCCAGCCGCCGCCGAGTGATAGACGCTGAACTTGGCTTCGAGACCGTCCTTCGGCGTTTTCTTGCCGGTCAGCTCCAGCACCAGCGAATGCACCTTGAGCGTGACCTTCTCGATCTGCTCGGGCGCGAGGCCATGGGCGTTGCGCAGCTGTACGCAGCCGTCGATTGCCGGGTGGATGACGATGCCGCAGGCGAACGGCTTGTAGGTGTTGAGCGCGCTCTCCCAGCGCTCGCCCAGGCCCTCGGTGATCTCCGACCAGTCGGTCTTGTCCGAGAAGACCTGTAGCAGGCCGCGCGGCGCCTCGAGCGCGCGCTTCGACGCGGTGTAGCCGTGCATCGCCATCAGCGCCGACATCAGGCCGACGCGCGCCGCGCCGCCGGGGTGGAAGGGCTTGGTCATGGTGCCGAACTGCTCGCGCACGCCGGTCGGCTGCGAGGCCGCGATGCCGAGCGCCATCTGGGTGCGGGCGACGTCGAGGCCGAGCAGGCGCGAACAGGCGGCGGCCGCGCCCAGCATGCCGGTGGAGCCGGTGATGTGCCAGCCGCGGTCGTAGTGGTCCGGGTACATGGCATTGCCGACGCGGCACGACACGTCGATGCCGAGCACCAGCGCGTCGATCAGTTCGCGGCCCGAAACGCCCGGCGTTTCTCCTGGGGACGTGCCCTGGCGTTCCGCCAGCGCCAGCAGCGCGGATGCGACGGGGCCGGCCGGATGGATGATGGTCTTCAGGTGGGTGTCGTCGAAGTCGAAGGTGTGCGAGGTGATGCCGTTGATCAGCGCGGCGCTCGCCATGTCGACTCGCTCGCTGCGTCCGAGTACGGTCGCTTGCGGCGCGGGCTCCAGCATGCGCACTGCCGCCAGCGCGGCCTCGGCAGCTTCATGATTGGCGGCGCCGGCTGCGCAGCCCAGCCAGTTCATGAACGTGCGGTGCGCCTCATGGTCGACGGCGTCGCCAATCATGAAGCTGCCGAGGCCGCGCTGGCGGCAGTGCGCATGCTGGAGC
>JBKJVA010000064.1:0-6416 GCA_046589675.1 Usitatibacteraceae bacterium | reverse complement strand
ATTCACTTTCAGGTGTTGCGTAATCTGCTCGGTGATGGGCTGCTCAGGCCACTTCCCGGAGTCTGGCAGTGGGTAATCTCTGGCTTGCTGTTTTTGTTTGTATTTTTGCCCTCAAATCGGCGCAACTACCTGCTGGCATTCTTCGTCACACCACTCGCCTTTCTGGCACTTTCAGTGACGTTGATCACAGTCAACTGGTATATCCCTGCGCTATCCTTCACCGTGGTTCTATGGATTAGTGTGGCGGTGGGCGCGATGGCGGAGGGAATGCAAACCCTGGCGGAGAGAAATCGCATCAAGCAGTCCTTTTCAGGAAGCGTGTCGCCGGCAGTGTTACAGGAAATACTGGCTGGCAATTTATCTGGAGGGGTTTCAGCTAAAACCGCCGAGGTGTGTGTATTGTTCAGCGACATCCGGGGATTTACGGGCATATCGGAGTCGCTCTCGCCAGAGAAAGTGACGTCGTTGCTAACCCGCTATTTCGACCGCATGGTTGGCTCGGTGCACCGCTTCGACGGGACCATGGATAAATTTATGGGCGATGGCATGATGGTCTTGTTCGGCGCGCCGCGCAGCCTCGACAATGCCTGTGAATCTGCTGTCAGATGCGGTTTCGATATGGTGGAACAACTTCGAAAATTGAACGAAGAATTTGCCGCAGAAGGATTGCCTCCCGTCAAGATCGGAATAGGCATAAACTACGGCAAGGTCGTGGTTGGCAACATCGGCTCCACAGAGCGCCATAACTATTCGGCGGTCGGTGATGCGGTGAATGTGGCGTCGCGGATCGAAGGTTTGACAAAGCGCTTGGGAACCCCGATTGTGATGACCGATCAGGTGCGGGTCGAATTGCCGGATGGTTTTAAAATGATTGATTTTGGCGAGCAGGCATTGCGCGGTCATAGCCCGATGCAGTTATGGGGTGTCGAGGCGGTAGCGCCATTGCCGCCCAATGCGGAGCAACGTTTCTAGTACCGGTAACGGTGCAATTCTGGGAGGACTTCTGGGAGGACAGCATGTTCACAAAATATTTCTTTTCAGTACTGTTGGTCTCAATGCTATTGCTTGCGGGGCAGGCGCAAAGCAGCGGCGTCGCGTTCGTCACTGATATTAAAGGTGACGCGGCGCTGGATGTCGGCAAAGCCACTCTCATGGCCGAGGTAAAAAAAGGCGCACGTATCAGTTGCACCAGGGAGTGTGCGGTCGGCGTAATGTATTTGATCTCCGGCAAGGAATATGTGTTGAAGGGTCCGGGCGATTTCCTGGTGGGCGACAGCGAAGTTACCGCCAAGATTGGTCCACCACCGACAATGCGCGACACCAACTGGAAGGTTTCTGCGAAAGTGGTCGCGCAGGCCTCGCAGACCTCGAGCGCGTCGATTCGCATGCGCAGCCTTGGAGGCGCGCAAAAAACCGAATCCGCACCGCTGCTCGCGGAGCGATTGATTTATCCGCGTGACACCACCGTGGCGACGCTACAACCATCATTCCGATGGGCTTCGGCGCAATCGAAAGGTCCATTTGAGTTTGAGTTGAGGGCTAGCAGCGGTTCCAAGTCGATTTACAAGACAAAGTCGAACTTGACCTCGCTGGCATTGCCAAAAAATATCAAGTTGCAACCAGATGCGGAATACAACTGGATGGTTAGAGCGGCCAGCGGCGAAGTCGGTATGACGTCGTTCAAGACCTTGTCTGCACATTCGCTGGATTTGACGCAGAAGCGTAAACCAGATGACAAGGCACCATTCTCTGACTGGTTGCTTTATGCCCTGACCCTCAATGATGTAGGCGCTAATCAAGACGCAGGTGAGGTTTGGGTCAAGCTGGCCAAAGACAGGCCAGATTTACCTGAATTGGCTGCGCTGGCGAAATAAATAGTGGGCGCAAAAAACGGCGTGCTGACTGCCGGGATGCCGCTTAAGTGGCAAATTAACAAGGTGTTGGCTATTTAGTGGACTCACATATTGCAACCGACGCATTTTGCGCAATAATCAAGGTAACAAAATGATTGCGGCCATGCGCATATTTACATTCATCAGGGCTTTGTCACTTACGCGTTTCAGTGCCTTGTTGCTGTGCGCGGCTGTGGTGTTGCCGATAACACCAGCCTTGGCCGCCAATGATGATCGGGTCGCGCTGGTGATCGGCAATGACCAATACCCAAGCGACCCGCTGCGCAACGCTGTCAATGACGCCCAGGCGGTTGCCAAGACGTTGAGCGACCTCGGCTTCAAGGTAATGATCAAAACCAACGCTGACTACGCCACCATGCGCGGCGCGGCCGTGGAGTTTGCCAAAGTCATGGAAGGCGCCACCGCAGCAGTGTTCTATTACGCCGGGCATGGCATTCAATATCGTGGCCAGAATTTTCTGGTTCCGACCGACGCGAAGCTGACCTCGGAGGCGTCAATTGCTTTCAATGCGATGCCGGTGACGCAGATCCTCGACACCATGGACGACGCTAAAGTGCGCCACAAATTCATTATTCTTGATGCGTGCCGCAATAACCCGTTCAGTAGCGTGTTCACCTCGACCGGTCTTGCCAAGATTCAGGCACCGGCGGGCACCATAGTGTCCTTCGCCGCAGCGGCCGGGCAAGTCGCACCGGACGGGGCCGAAGGCGTGAACAGCCTTTTTACGCGGATCATGATTCGCGAGATGCGCGACCCGCAGCAGCAGGCGGCAGCAATGTTTCAGCGGGTACAAACGCTGGTTGCCCAGGAAAGCATGAATAAGCAACTGCCCGAATTCCACAACACCCCATTGTTTCGCGTTCCATTTTTCTTTGCGGAGCGCAGCGGTCACGTTGCGACTGCGCCCGCGCAATCACTGGGTCTTTCGGGCGATGCACAAGCGGCTATCGAAGGCGAATTCTGGAGAAGCGCGAAAGAAGGGAGAAGGATTGAAGGCTTTCAGTTATACGTAGAAAAATATCCAAATGGCAGTTACTCCTCGCTCGCGCGTCTGGAAATTGACCGTCTGAGGCGGGAAATGTCGCAACAACAGGTGGCGGCCACGCCGCTATCAACCGGTAATGCCGCCACCGCACCGGTGCTGGTCCCGGAATCCAATACATCGCGGGTAGCGTCGGTGCCACTGTCTCCGGCGACAAACACGGTGGAGCGCCCGCCCGCGCCGCCATTGAAGACCGTTATCGCAAGTGCAGCCCCTGCCAATGTCAGCCATGCCAGCGACTCGCGCGGAATTGACATAAAATCCGCGAACACGAATGCACCTTCGCAGAGACCGCTAGAATCAGCGGTGCCGCTCTCGTCGGCATCGCAGTCGGGTAGCTTGGTTGCCGCTGGCGCAGACAAGCTCGCCGCAATTTCTCCTGAACAAAGAACGACTTTGCCTGCAGTACCGGAAGCGGCAAGAGTACTGTCGGGTCTGATACAGTTTCCAGGTGGCGCAACCTACAACGGCGAATACAGGGAAACCAAGGACAAGCTGCAGATTCTGCATGGTCAGGGCGAATTCATTTCGGCTTCGGTCCGGTATAAAGGCGCATTTCGGGATAACAAAAAGCAAGGTAAGGGCACCTACATATGGTCCAATGGCGACCGATATGAAGGTGATTTCGTTGAAGACGAACCCTCCGGTCGGGGCAAGTTCATATTTGCTACCGGTGACCGGTACGATGGCGAATACGCCAGAGGTGCCTTTAATGGCAAAGGAATCTTCGTCTCAAAGAACGGCGACAAAACGGATGGCACCTTCGTCAACAACAAAGCGAGTGGACAGGCAGTCTACGTATTTGCCAGTGGCGACAAATATGAAGGCGAGATGGCTGCCGGAAAAATGTCCGGGAAGGGAACGTTCACAACCAAGAGTGGTGACCGCTGGGAAGCTAACTTTGTAAACGACCGCGCGCACGGCAAAGGCGTGTATTACTTCTCCAATGGTGATCGCTACGAGGGCGATTTCACGGACGGCGCGATGACAGGCAAAGGTTCTTACTTCTACTCTACTGGCTACAAATCCGAGGGCAGCTACGTAAATGCGCAGCTCAATGGCGAAGGCAAATTTTTCTTTAATGACGGCGACTGGTTCGAAGGCGTCTTCGAACAAGGGCTCAAGCGGGCCAAGGGATACTCGGTTTCAAAAGACGGTACCAAACGTAGTGCCACCATCGTTGATGGCCAAGTGAAACTGGACGGCGGCTAGTTGAGCGCCGTATGAGCCTGGTGCTGACCATTGCGCCGGGTACGGCAGGCAGTAAATCCATTACCGTTGGCGATGAACACACCGCGCCATTCGTGGGTTCTGGTCGAGTGAAGGTGCTGGCGACACCGGTAATGATCAATATGTTCGAAGCGGCTGCGCTGGCGGCAATCGAGCACTTGCTGCCAGACGGGCATCAAAGCCTTGGCACGCATCTCAATATCTCCCATATTGCCGCAACACCCGTGGGTATGCATGTGACTGCGACCGCAGAAGTCATCGCCGTTGAGGGCCGCGTCGTCAAATTCAGGGTCAGTGCGAGAGACGAGCGTGATTTGATTGGCGAGGGCGTACATGATCGTGTCATTGTCAATGTCGCCAGATTCGATCTGCGGGTACAGGAAAAAATCGTAGCTTGCAAGAAGTAGACCGCCCGGGCCCGCAGAATGGTCAGGATGATGTGTTAGCGTAAGTCGCACTGTTATTTTCCAAATCAGGATCCAGATATGATCATCGTGCACCGTCGCAATTCATTGCGGGCTGTGGTTCACCTTATATGCTAGCCACGCTTGTTGCGGATGTTGTTGCGGTGGCATGCGTGCCGATGTTGTCCAGGGTATTCTGCAATGCCTTCAGCCGACTGGATGCGCCGTTCGAAATCGCTTTGCAGATCTCGAGCACATGTTAGACGCGATCATCATTGGCGGCGGCCATAACGGCCTGGTATGTGCGTGCTATTTGGCCGCCAAGGGCTTTCGCGTGCGTGTGCTGGAAAGGCGACACGTCGTCGGTGGTGCGGCCGTTACGGAAGAGTTCCACCCGGGATTTCGTAATTCCACCGCAAGCTATACGGTAAGCCTGCTCAATCCAAAGATCATTCGCGAACTCAAATTAGTCGAACACGGATTGCGTATCGCCGAGCGTCCAATGGCCAATTTCTTGCCACTTGACGATCAACAATTTCTCAAGCTTGGCGGCGGTTTGGTGGCGACGCAGGCAGAGGTTGCAAAATTTTCGAAACGTGACGCCGAAAAATTGCCAAGTTACTACGCCATGCTTGACCGGGTCGCTGCGGTACTCAAAGACCTGTTGCTGGAAACGCCACCCAACGTCGGTGGCGGCATCGCCGATATGTTGCAGGCATGGAAAGTGGGCAAGCGATTCAAGTCGCTTGATATGTCGGCGCGACGCGATGTGCTTGATTTATTCGCCAAGAGTGCCGGTGACGTGCTGGACAGTTACTTTGAATCTGACCCGATCAAGGCCTGTTTTGGATTTGACAGCGTGGTGGGTAATTTTGCGTCACCGTATACGCCGGGCTCAGCCTACGTGTTACTGCACCATGTGTTCGGCGAGGTCAATGGAAAGCCCGGTATCTGGGGTCACGCGATCGGTGGCATGGGCGCTATCACACAGGCAATGGCGAAAGAGGCTACCGCGCGCGGCGTGGAAATTTCGCTCGACGCATCGGTAGCGCGTGTATTGGTCCGCGACAAGTGTGCCTGTGGTGTGGTGCTGGAAGACGGCACAGAGATTTTGTCGAAATGCGTGGTGTCCAATCTGAATCCGAAATTACTGTTTCAGCGCCTGGTTGCAACTGACGCCGTCGATGCCGAGTTTGGTCGGCGCATCGCCGCTTACAAATGTGCATCTGGAACATTCCGTATGAATGTCGCACTTTCGGAATTGCCGCGCTTCAGTTGTCATCCGCAACCCGGGCCGCACCATGCTTCCGGCATTATCATGGCACCCACGTTGGCTTACATGGAGCAGGCGTATTTCGACGCGCGCACTTTTGGCTGGTCGAGAAACCCAATCGTGGAAATTCTTATTCCGAGCGTCGTTGACGATTCACTCGCGCCCCAGGGCCAACATGTGGCGAGCCTGTTCTGCCAGCATGTGTCACCCACGCTTCCGGGTGGACGGTGTTGGGATGACTGTCGTGAGGAAGTGGCCGACCTAATGATCAATACCGTCAACAGTTTTGCGCCAAACTTCAAAAGCAGCGTAATTGCCAGACAGATTCATTCGCCATTGGATTTGGAGCGTAAATTTGGACTGATTGGTGGTGACATATTTCATGGCGCACTGTCGTTGGACCAGTTGTTCAGCGCCAGACCGGTGTTGGGGTATGGTGATTACCGCACACCTGTTAAGGGGCTTTATCAGTGTGGGGCAGGAACCCATCCTGGAGGCGGCGTTACCGGTATACCAGGGCACAATGCCGCGCGCGAAATTTTGCGCGATGCGTA
>JBKJVA010000233.1:0-6018 GCA_046589675.1 Usitatibacteraceae bacterium | reverse complement strand
CATCGCAACAACCAGAAGACTAAAGTACCGGAAGAAGCTCTGATGCTGACGGAGGATCAGAATATCGTCGATTTGCAGTTCGCTGTTCAGTACACTCTCAAGAGCCCGGAAGAATTCCTGTTCAACAACAAGGACCCGGCGGAAGCGGTGCGTCAGGTAGGCGAGACGGCAATGCGCGAGATCGTCGGCAAGAGCAAAATGGATTTTGTTTTGTACGAAGGACGCGGAGACATTGCGGCACGGACGCGGGTACTGATGCAACAGATTCTTGACCGCTATAAAACCGGCATTCTCATTTCCATTGTGAACTTGCAGAATGCACAGCCGCCGGAGCAGGTGCAAAAGAGTTTTGACGATGTTCTTCGTGCCAATCAGGAGCGAGAGCGCTTGAAGAACGAAGGTCAGGCCTACGCCAACGATATTCTGCCGAGGGCAAGTGGGGCAGCGGCGCGACTGCTTGAAGAAGCCAATGGACACAAGCAGCGCGTGATCGCCAACGCACAGGGTGACGCTTCACGCTTCACGCAAGTGCTGGCCGAGTACGATAAAGCGCCGGGCGTAACGCGCGAGCGTTTGTATCTGGATATGATGCAGCAGGTAATGCAAAGTACCAGCAAGATCGTGGTGGACCAGAAAGGCGGCAACAGCCTTTTGTATCTTCCCCTGGACAAATTGATGCAGGCCACCCAGCAGGGGCCACCGGGCTCTCCAGGTGATGGCAGTACGGCACCTCGACCTGCTGCGGTCGACCCCGCTCCACCCATCGTCACTGAAGCCAACCGTTTGCGCGATTCGCGCACACGCGACAGCAGATAAGGAGAGCCATCATGCAAAAGAATCTCTCCGTCATCCTCACCATTGTCGTACTGATGTTGCTCACATTGGTTTTCACCGCCTATACGGTTGACCAGCGACAAGCCGCGGTCAAGTTCCGGTTGGGAGAAGTCGTTGCCATCCAGAAAGAGCCAGGGCTCTATTTCAGGATTCCAATGATTGAAAACGTTCGGCTCTACGATACGCGCATTCAAACCCTTGACACCAAGGACGCGGAACGCATCCAGACCATGGAAAAAAATAATGTCATGGTCGATTCGTTTATCAAGTATCGAATTATCGACGTGAAACAATTCTACGTTTCAACCGGTGGTGATATTTCCAAGGCGGAGATTCGCCTCGGGCAGTCAGTCAACAATGATTTGCGTGAAGAGTTTAGTAAGCGAACCCTTGCAGAAGTGATTTCCGGCGAACGTGGAAAAATCATGGAAGATCTTCGAGCCAAATCGGATGCAGATGCACGCAGTATTGGCATTGAAGTGCTTGACGTGCGCTTGAAGCGTGTGGATCTGGCCAAGGAAATTAATTTAAAAGTTTACGAACGTATGGACTCCGAACGCAAACGCGTCGCCAATGAACTGAGCTCAAAAGGTGCGGCTGAATCGGAAAAAATCCGGGCGGATGCTGATCGCCAACGCGAAATCATTCTCGCGGAAGCCTATCGGGATGCCCAGAAAATCAAAGGTGAAGGCGATGCCGGTGCGGCGCGCGTCTACGCGCAGGCCTTCACCAAAAATCCTGAGTTCTATTCTTTCTACCGCAGCATGGAAGCGTATCGCAATAGCTTCCGCAACAAGAGCGATGTAATGGTGCTTGAGCCGAGTTCGGATTTCTTCAAGTACCTGAAGAACCCGAATAAAGGCGGCAAGTAGGCTCTTCCGACGGTCGTCCGGCAACTCGCGTATAATTCGTCAACGGCGCTGGTGAAATCTTCACCAGCGCCGTTTTTGCGTCTGCCGCACGCTGTTTCGACCGTTTCTCTACAAATTGACAAGGCCATCTTTCGTGAAAGATATCCTGCTCGCCGGACTGGCCCTGATGCTCGTGTTCGAAGGTCTGCTGCCTTTGGTGGCACCGCGTGCCTGGCGAGAAACTTTTCGCCGGGCCATGGAACTGAGCGATGGTCAGTTGCGCTTTGTCGGGCTCGCGTCCATCGTGATCGGCTTGGCGCTGTTATATATGGTGACCTGATTTGAGAACCTGGACGCTTCCCGAACATATCGAAGATCTGCTGCCGGCAGACGCAAACAAGCTCGAACGCTTGCGCCGCGCGGCACTTGATCTGTTTGCGAGTCATGGATTTGAGCTGGTCATGCCGCCGTTGCTGGAATATGTTGAATCATTGCTTTCCGGCACCGGGCACGACCTTGATCTGGCCACCTTCAAACTGGTCGATCAATTGTCCGGACGTACCATGGGAATTCGCGCCGACACCACCCCGCAAGTCGCGCGAATTGACGCACATTTATTAAACCGGCAGGGTGTCGCGCGGCTCTGTTACGCCGGTAGTGTGTTGCATACCTTGCCTGCGGGATTGGGCAAAAGCCGCCAGCCGTTCCAGGCGGGCGCGGAAATGTATGGCCACGCGGGTCTGGAAGCGGATATTGAAATTCAGCAATTGATGGTGGATGTCTTGCGCGCGCTCGGTGTCAACGATGTCCAATTGGATATTGGCCATCCGGCAATCTTTCGGTCGTTGATTGCGAGTGCCAACGTTTCCCCCGATGTTGCGGAGCAGGCGTTTCTATCCACGGAAGCCAAGGATCTTCCCGCGTTGAAATCGCTGGAGGCAGTACTCGGCACGGTATATGCAGCGATTGCGGTTTTACCCACACTCTACGGCGACGCATCGACATTGACGCGCGCGGCGGAACTACTCCCCAAGCAGAAAACCATTGCCGACGCGCTCTCGCAACTGCTCGCCATCGAAAAACATTTTACGCAGCAAGGCATCAAGGTCAGCGTTGATCTCGGTGAACTCGGTGGATTCAACTACGAAAGTGGCATCACCTTTGCCGCATTTGCACGTGGGGCTTCCGACGCAGTGGCACGTGGTGGCCGCTACGATGAAGTCGGCAAGGCGTTCGGGCGCGCTCGCCCGGCGACCGGATTCAGCATGGACTTGAAAGCGTTATTGCCACTGGTTCCGGACGAACCCGTTCGCGGCGCAATACTGGGGCCGTTGCAGCCCGATGCAGCCGCGCGCGCTGAAATTGCCAGATTGCGCGCGTCCGGGGAAACCGTCATTGCCGCGCTACCCGGTCATGACGACCATCTTCACGAACTCGGCTGCGACCGCCGACTCATCCTGGTCAACGGTCGCTGGACGACTGTCCCTCTCACCTGAAACACGCAATCGAAGGAATCAACATGGCAAGAAACGTCGTCGTCATCGGCACCCAGTGGGGCGATGAAGGCAAGGGCAAGATCGTCGATTGGCTGACGGATGAAGTCGCAGCCGTGGTGCGCTTTCAGGGTGGTCACAATGCCGGCCACACGCTGGTGGTCAATGGCAAAAAAACCATCTTGCGTCTGATTCCCTCCGGAATTCTGCATCCTCAGGTCACCTGTTACATCGGCAACGGCGTGGTACTGTCGCCACAGGCGCTACTGCAGGAAATCGACGAACTCGCGGTCGCGGGGGTGGATGTGATGAGCCGCCTGCGCATTTCCGAGGCCTGTCCATTGATTCTGCCGTATCACGTCGCCATCGATCAGGCACGCGAATTGGCGCTCGGGTTAGGCAAACTCGGCACCACCGGTCGCGGCATCGGGCCCTGCTATGAAGACAAAGTTGCGCGGCGCGCGATTCGTCTGCACGATCTCTATTTTCCTGCGCGCTTCAAGGAAAAACTAGTCGAGGTACTCGATTATCACAACTTCATACTTAAAAATTATTTGAAAGCTGACACCGTTTCGGTGGATTCAGTGTTCGATGCGACGCTTATGATGGGTGAGCGGTTGAAGCCCATGATTGCCGATGTATCCGCAGACTTGAATCGCCTGATGGCAGAAGGAAAAAGCCTGTTGTTTGAGGGCGCGCAAGCTGCCTTGCTCGACGTAGATCATGGTACCTATCCCTACGTTACCTCCAGCAATTGTCTGGCCGGACAAGCCTCGGCGGGCGCTGGCGTTGGCCCGCAAGCGTTGAGTTATGTATTGGGTATCACCAAGGCTTACGCTACCCGCGTCGGCTCCGGCCCGTTCCCCACCGAACTCGAAAATGAGATTGGCGAACGTCTGCGTAAGCGCGGCAACGAATTTGGCTCGGTCACGGGCCGCCCACGTCGATGCGGATGGTTCGATGCGGCGGCGTTAAGGCGCGCGGCCCAGATCAACGGACTATCGGGTTTGTGTATCACCAAACTGGATGTGCTCGATGGTCTGGATACGTTGCGCATTTGCACCGGTTACAAGATCGACGGTCGTGTGACCGATATTCTTCCCTACGGTGCCGACAGCATCGCCCATTGCGAACCGATTTTTGAGGACCATGAAGGCTGGACCGAAACTACCTATGGCGTAAAGAATTGGGATGGCTTGCCAAAGAACGCACAAATCTACTTGAAGCGGATCGAACAATTGGTTGGGACTTCGATTGACCTGGTATCGACCGGGCCCGATCGCGAAGAGACGGTGGTGGTCAGGCATCCGTTTCGCAACTAGCCCGCCCGCTGCAGGCAATAGAAAGTCGTACATCAAGCATTGGTGCGGAGTTTGAGGCAAAAAAGCCTTGTGAAGGCCGCCAGTACTAGTGTTTTGGCTGCCGTGCATCGAAGTGTTACCGCCACTTGCCGGGAAGAAGCCACAAGTGCACAAGTGCGAGACATAGACGATAAAATCATGCTGCGCCCATGATGCTCGTCTCTCCCGAAGCCATTCAGATCATCAAACACCCTGCCGCGTTTACGCTGCAGGTCATTCGCGCATTCCGGGCCAACCAGGGATTGCTGCTGGCAGGCGCTGTTGCCTATTACACGCTATTGTCGATCGTACCGTTGCTGATACTGGTGGTGATGGTGTTGTCGCAAGTGGTGGAACAGGAGGTCTTGTTCCAGACCCTGCGGCGGGCGTTGGAGTGGGTAGTGCCCGGACAATCAAAGGCGCTGGTACAAGAGCTGGCCGCGTTTCTCGAGCACCGCGCTGTGCTGGGATGGGTGTTACTCGCAACCATGTTGTTTTTTTCATCACTCGCGTTTTCAGTGCTGGAGAGCGCGATCTCGGTAATATTTTTACACCGGGTGCAAGTTCACAAGCGGCATTTCCTTGTCTCGCTGGCATTGCCATTTGGCTACATCGCATTCATTGCGCTGGCGCTGTTTGCGGGCACCTTCGTACTCGCCAATCTGCTTGCGATCGGACAGGCGAATCTGCTGGTCTTTGGTATGAGCTGGTCGCTAAGCGGAGTGTCTCGCGCCACTCTCTACATCACGGGCGTCGGCGTGGAAATCCTGCTGATATCGTCGGTTTACTACTTCATGCCAGTGGGGCGCATCTCAGCGCGCCATGCACTTATCGGCGGTATAACAGCGGGGCTGCTGTGGGAGATCATTCGCCATGGCCTGGTGCTGTACTTCACCACGCTTTCCCAGGTAAACGTGGTGTACGGATCGCTGACGACGGCCATTGTCGTGCTGCTGAGTTTCGAGATCGCCGCTACGCTGCTGCTTCTCGGTGCGCAGGTGATCGCAGAGTACGAGCGCATCGGAACGGGCAAGGCACCTCCACCACCAGCTGCGCTTTGCACCGATGCTGTGGAAAACAACTTACCTGTCGCTTCCAAAGGGCGCGCAGCCAAGCCTCGTCGACGCCGCAGAAAAAAGCCCGCTGAGCCTGCGCAACATTGACCACCACCCGACCCCATGCCAACGTCTGCATACCAGCCCCTGCCATACCGCGTCCGCGCCGAGCTTTATACGCAACTCGCGCAAATGGAAATCGCCGGCCTGCCGTTCGATAAAGCCTTCTCGTTGCTGGAAGTCGCAATATCGGCGAGGCCACGTCTGGACGCAATGAAGAAACTGACCGCGCGTGGAATTGATCCCGCCAAGGCAGGCGAGAGGAGCGGCTTGTTTACCAGGCTTGAAGCGCGTTTGATACACGCTGCAACAAGTGCTGGCAGTCCGGCAGGCACGTACCGCCGACTGGCCGATTTCTACACGCAGCGCGCGATGCAGCTCGCTT
>JBKJVA010000108.1:0-1435 GCA_046589675.1 Usitatibacteraceae bacterium | reverse complement strand
CGGCAGCGCCGCGATTGCGGTATTGATTTGAGCGCGGGTGTGTTGCAAGTTCGATTCGATTGGGGACATAATCTCTTACAGTTTGTTGGCCTCAAGGGAAATCAGCCGCTTGAAAGCCGTACTGAGGTTGTCCGAACCGGCCAGTCGGCAGCTTTGGTAGTGTATGCACTTACCCTTGGTCAGCCATTACCGATTTTGTGTTGATCGCCCATCAAGCCGAAAAAGAGGGAAAAGTATAAATGGAAATTGCCGAACTGCTGGCCTTTGGCGTCAAAAACAAAGCCTCCGACCTGCATCTTTCTGCCGGTTTGCCACCCATGATTCGTGTTCATGGCGATGTACGCCGCATCAATGTGCCAGCACTGGCTCACGAAGATGTTCATGGAATGATTTATGACATCATGAATGATGGGCAGCGCAAGCAGTACGAAGAAAATCTTGAGTGCGATTTTTCTTTCGAAATACCAAACCTAGCCCGCTTTCGCGTCAACGCTTTCAATCACCAACGCGGCGCAGGTGCGGTGATGCGTACCATCCCATCCAAAATTCTATCGCTGGAGGACTTGAACGCGCCAAAGATTTTTGCCGAAATTGCCAATCAGCCGCGCGGCATGGTGCTGGTTACCGGGCCAACCGGATCCGGCAAATCCACCACCCTGGCAGCGATGGTAAACAGCATCAACGAAAGTGAGTTCGGACACATCCTGACAGTGGAAGATCCGATCGAGTTTGTACACGAATCAAAAAAATGCCTGATTAATCAGCGCGAAGTCGGGCCACACACCTTGTCTTTTGCCAACGCGCTTAAATCCGCTTTGCGGGAAGATCCGGATATTATCCTGGTGGGCGAAATGCGTGATCTGGAAACCATTCGCCTCGCCATGACGGCGGCGGAAACTGGCCACCTGGTGTTCGGCACATTGCATACCAGTTCTGCGGCAAAAACGGTTGATCGTATTATCGACGTGTTTCCGGCAGCGGAGAAGGAAATGATTCGTGCGATGTTGTCTGAATCCCTGCGTGCGGTAATTTCACAAACACTTTGCAAAACCAAGGATGGGTCGGGCCGCGCCGCGGCGCACGAAATCATGATCGGTACACCAGCCATTCGAAACCTGATTCGCGAAGCCAAAGTGGCGCAAATGTATTCGGCAATTCAGACCGGCGCTGGAATTGGCATGCAAACGATGGACCAGAATCTTGCCGATCTGGTGAAGCGCAATGTCATTACCCTGGCTGAGGCACGCAACAAAGCCGCCAACAAGGACAACTTCAATTGAGGAATGCATGCCTCCCATTTCTAATTGCGCGCAGAGATTGCGCGCTTTGCTTTGGCATGGGTCGTGCGCTGGCAATCCGTCCTTTCAATTTTTGAGGTAAGGTGAACTATGGAACGCGAAGAAGCCCTGAAGTTTGTCCATCAGCTTTTGCGAGC
>JBKJVA010000041.1:0-9346 GCA_046589675.1 Usitatibacteraceae bacterium | reverse complement strand
CGGAAGTCGCTGAGGCCGCAGCGGCAGCAGCACGATAAGCGGTATGGTTGGGTACACGGAATGTGCCGGCAGATAGGGTATTGAGCCAGTATTCCCGCACCTAGCCCTCTCCCAGTGGAGGGGGTCAGAAATGCAGTACGACGGGTAAGCGATCATGGTGCCGCCAAAACGGCGACGGCCTCCTCGATTTGTTTTACCCGATGATTTTTTGACTGATTGCGGACACAATCCGCTTTCAGACTTGAGTACTCCAAAGGAAGAGTGATGTCGAAACCCAAGTATCAACGTATCCTCCTCAAGTTGTCCGGCGAAGCGTTGATGGGTGACGACGCATTCGGCATCAACCGACCCACCATCGAGCGCATCGTGGGAGAAATCAAGGAAGTTGCCGATATGGGCGTGGCAATGGGTATTGTTATCGGTGGCGGAAATATTTTCCGTGGCGTATCAACCAGTGCTGCAGGCATGGATCGTGCAACGGCTGATTACATGGGCATGCTGGCCACAGTAATCAACTCACTGGCATTGCAGGACGCGCTTTCGAAAGCGGGCTTAACGCCGCGTGTACAGTCGGCAATCAATATTGAGCCCGTGGTCGAGCCCTATATTCGGGGCAAGACCATGCGCTATCTCGAAGAAGGCAAGGTGGTGGTATTCGCCGCCGGCACCGGCAACCCGTTCTTCACCACCGATACCGCTGCCGCACTGCGTGGCCGCGAAATGGAAGCCGAAATCGTCCTGAAGGCCACCAAGGTCGACGGCGTTTATACGGCAGACCCGAAGTTGGACAAGACAGCGACGCGTTATCACCAGCTTACCTTCGATGAGGTCATGATCAAAAATCTGAAGGTGATGGACGCCACCGCAATCGCGCTTTGCCGTGATCAGAAATTGCCTATCAATGTATTTTCGATCTTCAAACAGGGTGCTCTCAAAAGAGTCGTGATGGGCGAAGATGAAGGTACACTAGTACACGCTTGAGTATTTTTGTGGAGTTGGCGCATGAACGTCGCAGACTTGAAAAAGCAATCTGAACAAAAGATGAGCAAATCGCTTGAGACCTTAAAGAACGATCTTGCCAAAGTACGGACGGGTCGCGCCCACACCGGACTTCTGGACCATATTCAGGTGGACTATTACGGCTCGATGATGGGCTTGAAGCAGGTCGCCAATGTCACATTGACGGATGCCCGTACCATTACCGTGCAACCTTGGGAAAAAAAGCTCGCGAATGTGATCGAGAAGGCAATCCGCGATTCGGGTCTCGGGCTCAATCCCACCTCGGCTGGAGATGCGATACGGGTGCCGATGCCAGCTCTGACCGAAGAGCGCCGTAAGGAGCTCGCTAAAGTTGTCAAGAGCGACGGTGAACACGCCAAGGTGGCCATCCGCAATATCCGCCGCGATGCCAACACGGTGCTCAAAGACGCGCTCAAGGCGAAGACGATCCCTGAGGACGACGAGAAGCGCGCGCAGGACGACGTGCAAAAGCTGACTGATCGTTTTATCAAGGATGTAGATCACGCAGTTGCCGAAAAAGAAAAAGAGTTGATGTCGGTTTAGGCCGCCTTCACTTCCAGAGTTCCGAGTGGCACTGCGCCAAATGCACAACAGCTCTACCCAGACCATTCCAGATGTCAGTGATGTCCCGCGTCACGTCGCCATCATCATGGATGGCAATGGTCGCTGGGCCAAACAGCGATATATGCCACGGGTGGCCGGACACAAACGTGGTGTGAGTGCGGTGCGCGAGACCGTTAAAGCCTGCGGTGAACTGGGTATTGAATACCTGACACTATTCGCTTTCTCCAGTGAAAACTGGCGGCGTCCGGCAGACGAGGTATCGGTACTCATGCAGTTGTTTATGCGCGCTCTCGAAAACGAAGTGGCCAAATTGCACGAGAATGAAGTGCGCTTCAGGGTGATCGGCGATTTATCGCCGTTCGATGTGCGTATTCGTGAACTCATCGCACGCGGTGAAGAACTTACCAGGGATCACACCAAACTCACCTTGACGGTGGCGGCAAACTACGGTGGCCGCTGGGATATTTTGCAGGCAGCGAATAAGGCACAAAAGGAAAAGCACCAACAGCTACGCGGGTTTCAGAGCATTAATTCTCCAGAGGGCCCACCAATGCTGGAGTTTTCCCACATTACTGAGGAAGAATTGGCGCAGCATCTGTCGATGGCATATGCTCCGGAGCCAGACTTGTTCATTCGTACCGGCGGCGAGGAACGTATCAGCAATTTTCTCCTTTGGCAGCTGGCCTATACCGAATTCCATTTCACGCAGGAGCTGTGGCCGGACTTCGACCGCGCGAGCCTGATGAAAGCAATCGATTCCTACCGCGCGCGCGAACGCCGATTCGGACGCACCAGCGAACAGTTGGCATTATCCAAAGACGCTGCTAACGCCTCGGCGGCGTAGCTTGATCGTTTTAGCGATACAGTAACTGCTGGCCACCATCGTGCTCAAGACCCGCGTCATCACCGCACTCGTGATTTTTTCGATCCTGTTGGTCGCACTCTTCCTTTTCCCGAATTGGGCATGGGGTGCGTTCACCTTTGCCATTGCGCTGCTGGCCTGTTGGGAATGGAGCCGGTTTTGCCAGCTTTCTGTTTTTAGTTCACGCATCTACTGGGCGCTTTCGCTTTCAATTTCTGTATTAATATTCCTCGCCTATCACCAAGCGCCGTTTTACGGAATTGCGTTTACCTCGATCGCATTGGCCGGGTTTGCGATTGGCGCATTGTTCTGGCTATTTGCCGCCCCCGTGTGGCTGTTTAAATTATGGCGGCCTAAAGATAAATGGGTAGTCGCGCTGGTGGGTTGGATCGTAATATTTCCAACCTGGCTGGCATTGCTGTTTTTGCGCGATGTCAGTCCCTGGTTGTTACTGACGTTCGCCGCGATTGTTTGGGTGGCCGATATCACTGCCTATTTTGTCGGAAAGCGTTTCGGTAAAACTAAACTTGCAGCGGAAATCAGCCCGGGTAAAACAATCGAAGGCGCGCTCGGGGGCGTCTTTGGTGTGGGGGCGTATTTTTTTCTCTGGCAAGTCCTGCTCGACAATAGTTTTCTTGGACGCCATAGCTGGTCACAAGATCTGCGGTCCAACCTTTTTGTCTTGCTTGCTTTTTTTATCCTGCTCGGGTTGTTATCGGTGGTTGGTGATCTTTTTGAATCGTGGATGAAGCGCGGTGCAGGCATGAAAGACTCCAGCAACCTTCTGCCGGGGCACGGCGGGATTCTTGATCGTATCGATGCGCTGACGTCAACTTTGCCTCTGGCTGGCTTGTACGTGCTGCTGCAGGCGAGGGGTTGAGTCGATGAGCGTCAGAAGCGTAACGATTCTCGGCTCCACCGGCTCCATCGGTGTCAACACATTGGACGTGATCGCGCGGCATCCTGATCGCTTCCAGGTGTTCGCACTGTCCGCATCATCACGGGTCGAAGAGCTGGCCTTGCAATGCCAGAAATTTCACCCCCACTTCGCTGCGTTAGCCGATGCAACGCGTGCCGAGGCGCTGCGCGCACGCCTGAAGGCAGCCGGTTGCGATACCGAGGTTCTGGCGGGGGACAACGCACTATCCGAGGTCGCCGCACACGCTGATACCGATGTGGTGATGGCGGCTATCGTCGGCGCAGCAGGCTTGCAGTCAACGCTCGCGGCTGCGCGCGCGGGCAAAACGGTGCTGCTTGCCAACAAGGAAGCCCTGGTGATGGCGGGACGGATTTTCATGAATGCGGTTCATGAAAACGGGGCGACACTGCTGCCGATCGATAGCGAACACAATGCAATATTTCAATCCTTGCCACGAAAATTTGGCGACGGCCTGTCCAAAGTCGGGGTACGCAAGATCATTCTCACCGCATCCGGCGGACCGTTCCGTGCGTGGTCGCTCAGCGAGCTTCACGGTGTCACGCCGGAACAGGCGTGCGCGCATCCGAATTGGGTAATGGGCCGAAAAATCTCCGTTGATTCGGCGACAATGATGAACAAGGGACTCGAAGTCATCGAGGCACATTGGCTGTTCAATGCGCCGGCCGACATGATCGAAGTGTTGGTGCACCCGCAAAGCATCGTGCATTCGATGGTCGAATATCTTGATGGCTCGGTGATTGCGCAAATGGGCAACCCTGATATGCGCACGCCGATTGCCTATGGCCTGGGCTTTCCTGATCGAATCGATGCTGGCGTGAGCGCGCTCGATCTCGCCAAAGCTGGCAAGTTGGAGTTTAGTGCGATCAATATCGAACGCTTTCCCTGTATACGTTTAGCGTACGAGGCTTTGCGCCTGGGTGGCACTGCGCCGGCAGTGCTTAACGCTGCCAACGAAGTGGCAGTCGAGGCGTTTTTGAATGGTGCACTTGCGTTCACTGATATTCCGCGTGTGATTGAGGATGTCCTCGGCGATACGACAATCAGCTCTGCCACGACTTTACACGACGTTATCGTGGCAGATTCAATCGCCCGCTTGGCTGCGCGTGAACGAATTGCACGTTCCCCTCTCCAACGCGCTGCGACCCAATAAACCATTCCATACACGACCTACTCCCCCTAATGTCCTTCTTCTCGCTCCTCACGACCATCGCCGCGTTCGCGCTGGCTATCGGCATCCTAGTGACCATTCATGAGCTTGGTCACTATTGGGCGGCACGCTGGTGCGATGTGAAAATTATCCGATTCTCGGTTGGTTTTGGCCGTCCGTTATGGATAAAAAAAGCGGGCCCTGACCAAACCGAATGGGTGCTTGCTGTCCTGCCGCTGGGCGGCTACGTGAAGATGGCTGATGAACGCGATGGTAGCGCTGAGCCGACTGAAAAAGCGCGCGCCTTCAACAATAAAACGGTCTGGCAGCGCATCATGATTGTGCTCGCCGGTCCAATCGCAAACTTTATGCTGGCGGCCTTGCTGTACTGGGGACTGTTCGTTTCCGGGACGCCAGGCGTCAAACCCTATTTGGCCGCGCCCCATGCCAATTCAGCCGCCGCGACTGCTGGATTTACTGAATTTGACCTCATCACCCGAGTTGCTGATAAAGCAGTTAAAACGTGGGCTGATGCGCGGCTCGCGTTGCTGGAGGCAGCGGTCAATCGCGACAAGGTAGAAATTGAAGTTGAAGAGTCGACAGGGCACCTTCAACTGAAGCATCTCGATCTGGCGTCGGTAAGCAAGGACGACCTGGACAAGGATTTCCTGGTCAAAGTTGGCATTTCCGCCTACCGGATGAAGTTACTTCCCATACTCGATGAAGTGATGGCAGGCAGTGCAGCCGCACGTGCAGGGTTACGCGCAGGAGACCGCGTGCTTGAGGTACAGGGCAAGCTGACGGATCGATGGGAAACATTTGTCGCACAAATTTCTACACGCCCCGGTGCTGCGACAGAACTCATCATCCAACGTGCGGGCGCGCCAATGAATTTGACCGTGACTCCCGAATCCATCACCGAAAGTGGCAAGACGTTTGGCCGCATCGGCGTGAAACCTAAATTGGATCGAGCGCTGGTTGAAAAACTGAGCACCGTGGTGCGTTATGGTCCGCTCGAGGCAATCCCCCGCGCTTGGACCAAAGTCTGGGACATGTCGATCTTCAGCCTGAAAATGATGGGCCGAATGATTACGGGCGACATTTCCTGGAAAAACCTGTCAGGACCCATCACGATCGCCGACTATGCGGGCCAATCAGCGCAATTAGGCTGGATCTCCTATATCACGTTCCTGGCACTCATTAGCATCAGTCTCGGTGTGCTGAATCTACTACCCATTCCCGTCTTGGATGGGGGGCAGTTGATGTATTATATTGCCGAGGTTCTCAAGGGCAGTCCCGTATCCGAAAAAGTGATGGAAATCGGCCAACAGGTCGGCCTCACTTTGCTGCTTGGTTTAACGGCATTTGCCTTCTACAACGACATACACCGCCTCGTCACCGGCTAATAATTGATGCGCTTCAATAACACACCCAAACTGCTCTCGGCTCTTCTTGCCACGCTTTTTTCTGCCGCTGCTTTTGCAATCCAACCGTTCGTAATCAAAGACATTCGTGTCGAAGGTGCGCAGCGCACCGAAGCCGGCACTGTCTTCAGCTATCTGCCGGTCAAGGTTGGCGAAAGCATGGATGACGACAAAGCCGCCGCAGCGATCAAGGCTCTCTACGCGACCGGGTTTTATTCCGATGTGCGTCTCGAAGTCGAAAACGACGTGCTCATCGTGTTTCTGGTAGAGCGACCGGCGATTTCGCAGATCGATATCAACGGTGCCAAGGAATTTACCAAGGACAATTTGAAAGACGGCTTGAAAACGGCCGGAATTTCAGAAGCAAAAATTTTTGACCGGTCGCTACTGGATCGTGCCGAAAAAGAGATCAAGCGACAGTACACCAGCCGCGGGTTTTACGCGGCGAAGGTAACGACGACGGTGACGCCGCTTGAGCGCAACCGTATTTCTCTCACCTTCACCATCGATGAAGGTGAGGTCTCCAAGATTGTTGATATCAACATCATCGGTGCTGCTGCGTTTTCCGAGTCAACACTACTGAAGGAGTTTGAACTTACCACAGGTGGCTGGTTTAGCTGGTTTACAAAAGATGACCAGTATTCCAAGCAGAAGCTGTCAGGTGACCTGGAAAAACTGAAGTCGTATTATCTAAATCGTGGCTATCTCGAGTTCAACATTGAATCGACCCAAGTGTCGATCACGCCCGACAAGGACAAAATTTACATTACGGTCAATATCAGCGAAGGCCCGGTATACAAAATTACCGATATCAAGTTTCAAGGTGACCTCAAGATCAGCGAGGAGGAAATGCGCTCGCTGCTGCTATTCAAATCGGGCGAGACATTTTCGCGGCAAAAGATCGTCGATTCGGTCAAACGAATCAGTGATCGCCTTGGAAACGATGGTTATTCATTTGCCAATATCAATCCGGTACCCGATCCTGACCGCATCAACAAGACCGCGTCGTTCACGATGTTTGTCGATCCCGGTCGGCGCGTGCATATTCGCCGTATCAACGTGCAGGGCAATTCGCGCACGCGCGACGAAGTTGTCCGGCGGGAAATGCGCCAACTTGAGTCAGCCTGGTACTCCAACGAAAAAATTGCGCGCTCAAAAGAGAGACTCGAACGCACCAGCTTCTTTGAAGATATCAACATTGAAACACCATCCGTTCCCGGCTCCAATGACCAAGTGGATCTGAACGTGACCGTCAAGGAACGCAACACCGGTAGCTTGCAATTTGGCGTTGGTTATTCCAGCTCGGAAAAATTGACGATAAGCGCGTCGGTCTCTCAAGCCAATATTTTTGGCAGTGGCAACCAACTCTCATTTCGCGTCAACAACAGCAAAATCAGCAAGGCCTACGAGGTTTCTTATTTGAATCCTTACTGGACGGTTGACGGCATCTCCAGAGGGTTTGACGTCTATCAGCGAGATCTTAATACCGCTACGCTGACAACCGGTTCGTACAACTCAACTTCCGCCGGGGTGGGCGTGCGCTTTGGTGTGCCGGTCACGGAATATGACGGGATTAATTTTGGGCTTGGCTTTGAGCGCACAAAATTGGGACTCGATGGCTTCAGCCCATTGCGCTACATCGACTACGTAAACACCTTCGGAACCAAGAGCGATACCCTGCGCGGCTCGCTTGGTTTTTCCCGCGATACGCGCGACAGTATCTATTTTCCGAGAAACGGTTATCTCATCGAAGCAGGTGGCGAAGTAGGCTTACCTGGAGGTGATGTTAAATTCTACCGTTTCCAGAGTAAAGCGCAGTATCTTCGTCCAATCTGGGGACCGATTGTACTTAATGTTAATGCTGAGTTCGGTTACGCGAATGGATACGGTGGCAAACCTTTGCCGTTTTTCAAGAATTTCTATGCTGGCGGCGTGGATTCAGTGCGTGGCTTTGAGCAGAGCTCGCTGGGTCCCAGAGATATCAATGGCGACTACGTCGGCGGTAACCGGCGCATAGTCGGTAACCTTGAATTGCTGTTTCCGATGCCGGGCGTGAAAGGCGATAAATCGGTTCGCCTGTCAACGTTTGTTGATTTTGGTAATGTGTTTGCCGCCAACGAGAAAATTCGATTGGGTGATTTTCGCAGTTCGTTCGGCGTTGCAGTGAGCTGGTTCTCTCCTGTAGGGCCGCTAAAATTCAGTCTGGCCAAACCGATCAAGCAAAAGGCCGATGACAAAGTCGAACGCTTCCAATTTTTGCTCGGCCGCGTATTTTGATGCAAACTACGCTGCGATTCTTCCAAAGAGGACTAAAAGATGGCTAATTTCTTGCGTCTGATGGTTGTATGTCTCGCGCTCGCGACGGCCACACTCGCGGCGGCGGCGGATACGAAAGTAGGTTTCGTCAATCGGGAACGGATACTGCGCGAGGCTGCCCCGGCCAAACGCGCACAGGTCAAGCTCGAGAAGGAATTTGCCAACCGGCAGACGGAGCTAAATAAAATGGAAAAGCAGGGGCGAGACCTTGAAGGTACGTTGCAAAAAGAAGCTGTAACATTGCCGGAAGCTGAACGTGTTGCCAAGGAGCGGCAACTTGCGCAATTAACCCGCGATTTTCAGCGCATTCAAAGAGAATTCCGCGAGGACTTGAGCCTGCGTCAAAGTGAAGAACTGGCGTCGCTTCAAGAACGCGCCAACAAGGTCATTAACGAAATCGCTGAAAAAGAAAAATTCGACTTGATTCTGCACGAGGCGACTTTTGCCAGTCCCAGAATTGATATCACCGACAAGGTGATCAAGGCGCTCGCGGACAAGTGAAGAGGTAGCATCAGGCGGGCGCACCTGTAACAGCCTGCAGCGCCGATTTCATCGTTCCAATGGGGTCAAGACGCCGTAAACTTGGATGCATTCCTTGCGTCTTCCATGTTGCGGAAAGTGATATAACAAACCATGTTTTTGCGAGACCTCATTTCAACACTGGGCGGCGAAGCCATCGGCGAGGTACAGCAGCCGCTCGCGGGTGTCGGTACTATTGAAGGTGCCGGGCAAACCCAGATTACGTTTTTGGCTAATCCCAAGTATCGGTCGGGGCTGGGTGGCACCGGGGCCGGTGCGGTTATCGTCGGTGAAAAAGATCGCGACATCACATCCAAGCCGCGTATTGTCGCGACCAATCCCTATGTCTATTTCGCGCGTGTAGCCCGGTTATTTCACCCGTTCGCAGTACGCCCGGGCGGCGTCCATGTGAGCGCTGTCGTCCATCCGGGTGCGACCATTGCGGCCAGCGCTTTTGTTGCCGAATTCGTCTCCATCGGGGCAAATGCCATTATCGGTGAGCACGTGCAAATTGGCGCGGGAGCAGTCATCGGTGAAAATGTCAGCATAGGCGC